>JAITQS010000033.1 GCA_031288795.1 Holosporaceae bacterium
GTAAGTCCAACGCGTGCTGACAGAAGTCCCACGTCAAGCGTGTACAATTTAAATGCTTCCTTTTTGTATGCCGAAAGCGGCAAATTTGGCGTTTCAACTTTGTGAATAGCGTAAATGAGTCCGACTTTATTCAGCCAATAAAGAGCAGATTCATACTGACTTGCGCGTGCTCCTTCTATAATCAAAGGCATCTTGTCCGGATTGTACTTCCACTGTATCAGATCTTGCATCGCTTTTCTTTTCATGCGAATCTCCCTAGATTACATTGTTTCAAGCTATATATAAGCTGTTTGTTACATTTTTTCAAGGGGAAAATATGCAATGATGTGCAGTTTTATTGATGTTATACCGAACGTCATCTCTAATTAACGAAAAGACTTTCACAAAGACTTCGTAAAAAAAAAGCAATACGTCGCAAATATTCAGGCAAAAAAAATGGCATACTCGCAAAAATACTGTAATTTGCGACGAAAGGAGGAGAATATTATCAATCTTCCAATAAAGCCTGTCTATTCCGATGCCATGATGAGGTGGGCTTATCAAACCTGAGGAACATCCCAAAAGCATCAAAAGCACTATAAGCTATGGCGTAAAAGACTGCCTCAATTTAACCTGATCGACTTTCACCAGTATGATATCACTAAATTCGGCGGGAATATTAACAACGCTTATCCAATCGGGATATTTTCCATCGACAATCATGCCCGCAAGACTGACTCTCGCAGATGGATTCGCATAGGTAGCATATTTCGATATAAAAATATAAGATGTATTGGTGGCAGATAGAATTTTCTTGACGACCCTTTCGTCATATTCTTTCTCAATAACCGCAAAATAAGAAAGAATTCCATTTTCTTGCCGATGATAGGGAATGCTCACGACCTTATGTTTGGTATAATAGAGAACTAAAGATGATTTTCCAAGATAGGTCAAAATTACAGACGGAGTAACACTAAGACCATTGAGAAATTCAAAAAATCGATCTTCCCGCTGATACATTTTCCCGTAAGCACTGCAAACTTTTTGAAAATTTTTCTTGTCTTCCATCAAAGAAGATAAAATAGGCTGATACTTTTGCACGATTTCTGGACAAAAAGCAATGGCACAAGTCATGGAAATTTTTAAAAATCGCGGTAACATCTTCAGGACAACGCCGTTCATGCCCATTTCTACTATTAGCGGTATACTCAGAAACACAGACGTTGCTCGCATTCTGTCGGCGCAGGATGCAAAAAACATGTAGCAGCTGCTGCAGATTATTAGAATCCACCAAATAACATCTTCATCGGAGCGCTTTTTCGTAATTAAATCCGAGATCTTGCTGTAGATGGCTACGCAGGTTGTTATCAAATGTATGCTGAAATATATGGACGAATTCGCTCCAAAAACAAACGGTGACTTTAATTCATCAACAAATGCCTCCAGCCATGTTTTTCTCAGCACTTCACTGACGTCGCCATCTAAACCACATAAAAATTTAGGAAACATGAGAAGATATATAATTCCCATAATGCCGCCGGAAAATAGAGCGAAAATTGTTCGCCGCTGAGGAGCATATTTCTCCCCCAGTTGCGCAACTCTGAAGCAAACTGATAGGCAAATGTATAAAACCAAATGCACCGTGGAAATTTTGTCGTATTCCGCCATCGGAATGGCAGAATAAATGACGATCAAGAGAACAAAAATTCCCCAATCTCGAGGTAGGCATTTGTTGGCATCCACAAGGCGATATAGCAGCAAAAGTCCCAAGAAAAAAATATTTATCCAATCGAAAGGACAAAACAAAAAAACTATGAGGCCAATGCCGCAGGAAGTTATCATATTCTTCCGATACAGCACTTTTAACTTTTCTCTGTCTTTATGGACAAATAAAAATAATGTTGCCTCCGCCATCAGCAAGACAATGAGCGTTTCCGGCGATATCCAGACACATATGGCGGATGTAGCGGCGGCTTTCAGGCAAGCACTATCGTTTTGAAAATTCGACTTCGCCAAAACCGTAATAAAATACAAATAAATGCAAAGGAATAGTAAAATTAACGCATGATGGTCCGGACGTCCAAACATATTGCTGTAATTTATGGCTACGTTGATGGCATAGGCGAAGGTGGCTAAAAACGCCATCGTTCTGGACATGATTTTCTGAAATAATTTGAATACAACTATTATCGTTATACTTTTTAAAAAAGGTGCCATAAAAAATCCAACATATTCGGTGGCGTCATTTATGGAATCCAGGAAAAAATTTAAAATATACGATGGGATTATAAGTAAAAAATCGTAGAAACGTGTCCAGTGTAAATCTCCGCCGAAAGGGACGTTGGCACGGGCAATTACTGAATTTGCCAAATCATAGTGGGTAAAAAAATCCCGAATTCGGACTAAAGTTATGTAATCATCCGTATCGAAAAAACGTATTTTGCAGTCGCCGAAGAAACAAGCAAAAAAATGTACGCGCGCATAACACATAAAAGATGCAATTAATCCAATAATAATCAAAATTATTTCAGATCGATATTTTTTAAATTGTATCATAAATTTCACTATTATTTTATATTAATTTATAGTACAGCATTTTAAATGGTAATACTAGTTTAAAAATCCTAGCGAATGAAGCTTTGGATTGTTGTAAAAAATGTTTGGAGAGCAATGCGATTCATATTTTTTTGTCGCTGCAACGAGCGACATTTAACATTTTGTAGTCGAAGTTATTTATAATACCAAGTTCATCAACAAACTATCCAGAACAAACTATCCAGATAAGTCGCTGCACAGCTTACAAATCAGACACGCTAATTGGATACACGAACCTGAACTTGGTATAACCTTGCCTTCCGTCGTTTTCAAGCTTTTTCATTCCCGCCGGCAGGAAGCACGCTCTCCACCAATTACCATACTGACAGAAAATTGCAAAATTTCCGTTAACTTTGTGCTCGTTAACGTTTTTTTGACATTTTTTTGATAAAATAGTATTTGGTGGAAGATGTCCTGCGCGACACCGAGCTTAATTTTCATTATTTAATCCGCAGGGTTGTAATACCAAGTCCAGAAATCGAATGATCAGCACCAGATGGTAATGCGCTCTTATTCAACACTTCTAAAGAACTGGCTGATCAATTTATTCTTGAATTTGGTATAATACCAAGCGTTATTACTGATTTTTTATCGTAAATCATGATGCTG
>JAITQS010000054.1 GCA_031288795.1 Holosporaceae bacterium
TCACGTACGGCTCTTTAGATTTTTCAGCATTAATGATGGGAGCTGACAATATCAGTAAATCGCGGAATTTTTCTGCGTTGTTCGGCAGCATGCGATCGCGACTTTCCCCCCAATGCTTCCAAAGTCCTACAAAATCATGTGTATGAAAAAGCTTGAATTCCTCCTGGGCCAACGAATCGTTGCCGATTTCATCCAGAAGTTTCTTTTTGAAAGGTACAGTGGAAAATTCATTGAGATCTCTATCTTCTCTTTCTGAAAGTGGAGCGGCCAACTCTTTAGCCCACCCGCGTACATAAGTATCAAACTCATCTTGAACCGGCAAATTATTTTCCATGCCAAATGAGGCAAAACAGTACAAAATGGCAGCAGTGGCTATTGCAAGCTTTTTCATATAATACTCCTTAAAATTTACTTAATTTTTTATAGCATAATCCTCACACTTCTCCATATGTTTTTTTTCGAATTCAGAAATATTTTTATAGAGACTTTGCAGATAATCCGTCGTAGGCTCTCCTACACAACCGAGGTGACTATATCTCGGTAGAAAATCCTCTTTTCTTAAAATCGATTGGCAGAGATCAAAGCAGTGATCACAAATGGGATCATTGTTGAAGCAGGTGATGGTGCGCAGTTCCTCATCATCTCCCCAAGCACTCTTGATTCCTTCTGATTTACAGATCGTATCAACTTTTTGAATGTAAGTTCCGCTCACATTACCAGTTTTGTCTATCTTGCATTTGTCTCGGAATTATGAAATATTTTCAATAAGTTACAGCGCGTGCTTCCGAATTCTCCAAGCACGCGATTTTGGAGAATTGGAGACAGATTTTAGAGATTTTGGGTGCATTTTTATCATTTTGGAGAAGTATGATTCGCGAAGATTTTGACGTAATAGATGCCCGCTAAGCCTCTGGGACAGAGCGCTCTGTCGATTGCATCTCGTTATAGGCAATGCACGATTTTTCTGATTTTGCCAAAAAACCTGGTAGCGGGAGAGGGACTTGAACCCCCGACACGCGGATTATGATTCCGCTGCTCTAACCAACTGAGCTATCCCGCCATAATTCTGGATGACATCGAGATACTACACCATAACAAGGTAAAAGTGAATACTTGAAAACATATTACAACAATTTAAAGAGAAAAGAGATCTTTCGTGCACTTGCAGCATCTGCGCTAATGCTGTCGCTACTGACGGTACGGTATGCGAGCGGTATTTGCAATATAGAACTGAATCCAGCAGATTAGGACAACTGACACCCGAGTGTCACAACTCCAATAAGTGCATCCAACTGCACAGTTGGTTAACATTTTTCTGATAAAATGGCACTCGATGAAAGATATTCAGCGTGACACCGAGCTTAATTTTCGTTATTTAATCCGTAGGGTAGTGAGGCCATCGCATAAATGGTTTTACGTTAGATTTGGAAATTACATTAGATTTTATTACAAATTATCCAACCACCGGCTGTGTACCCTGCAAATCAGCGATATCACTATAATTTACCATTAAAGTCCTTTAATACATCCAGCACATTCAATTTAAATATATCGTTATAGAGTATTTCTTTTGCAATACATGCGACGTTATCCGCAAAGATTCTGGATAATTCATTTATCAACATTTCGTCCGAGGCATGGCGTTTGGATTTATCCATTTTTATGAGCACAAGGTCACGTACTAATATTTGAGCCACCAAGAATTGAAGCTTAGCCGTTGCTCGCTCTTCGTCCAAAACCGGAGGCATGTCAGATTTATTATCCATGATCCCCATGGCATCAATGATAGAATCGATGTTGCAGGCATAATTGTTGCCTAGTGGATCTTCTTCGCAAAAATCTTGGGAAAAATTTTGTGAAGAGGAGGTTTTTGATCCATTGCAATCTCGTACAACGGCGCAAGAGTTGGCGTCTTGTCTTATTCTTGCGGAAAGAGTACCTTCGTCTATGGATTTATCGAAAGAGGAGCTATTTTTTATCATTTCCTTGCCTTTTGGATTGTTTCTATTTATCTTTTTCGCTAAGCTATTACCAAAATCTTGTCTAAAATAAACAAAATTGAGTTTATTTGCAAGATGCTATATAAAATTTTTATGAATGATAGCGCAGAGTTCAGAACCGGAGGCTTATTGGAGAAGGAAAATTATCTTACGTATACTATAGCCCAGCTGAAGGGCCGTCGTTTACGAATGGCAAGAGCGTTAACGGGATTTTCTCGCCAGGAATTCTATGAAAAAATAGGTATTGCTACGTCAACCATAGACACGTGGGAGAGTGGCCGAGTGGAGCTTACGGAAAAAAGTGCCATAAGAGTTTGTGTAGCTCTTCGGAAGCTAGGCATATACTGTACCAGCGAGTGGCTTCTAAACGGCAGCGGAACTCCACCGCGACTCATGGACGAATTGGAAAAAACCGTATTTTTGCCCAACGGAGGATGGGACCTCGAAGATGAATTTGCAAAAGCGCAGAAAGCCAAAAAAAACACTCAATTTATAGATAAAAATATAAGACGAGAATTGAGTTTCTTCACTAATTTACATAAAAATGCCATTTATCATATAGTCGAAGAGGATTTTCTTAATTCCAGATTTAGAGTAGGTGACTGCGTTGCCGGCCTAGAGGAAAACATAAGTTCCCTAATAGGAAAAACTATCATAGGAGTTAGAAGCAACGGAGAGACTGTGCTTTGCAAATTAGTTGGCTTTTCCGACACAGACTGCCGAATTTTTTTCAATAAGGATAAGAAAGACCAAACTTGTGAACTAGTGAGGGCTGCCGAAGTTATTTGGCATCGAATGTGCAAATAAAATTTTATTATATGAAAAAAAGCATTTTTTAGTGTCCCATATTATTATTTTTTTAATACAATTGATAGATAATATACTCTGGGGTCTGTTATGCGATACGGACCTTTGTTAGATTATCTACATGAGAAATGAAACAGCGTTGCTAAACGGTAATTTACTCAATCTGATTGTTTGTCCATTGACCGGAATCAAACTGGAGATGGTTGGAGATCGTTTAATAAACCGCGTAAATTCGACATACTATCCAATAGTTGATGGTATTCCACTTTTGGATCCCCGGTATGTTAAGCACCTGGAGGACGTAGAAAAATCTAACACTTTATAAAGGAGTTAGATATGAAAAATATACTTTCGTTGCACCAGAAGAAAACATCAGGCCCGTGGACCAAACTCTTTTTTTTATTTTTATTAATTGGTTATTTTTCTGTATTCAAAAGCTATTCCATGGAGTTACCCCTCACCTACGACACGCTGGCTTCATACATCAATAAATCCAGATCTCTGCGGGAGGCAGTGACTAACATAACCACCAGTCCAACTGCATATTCATATCACCGCAGTTTTTATCCCACTAAGGAACGGCTTGTCCGCAGCGTAATGAAGGCCATTATGCCATTTCAGGCGGCCAAGTATGTGCGTCGCTTCCGACTAAGTCCCGTTGAGGAAAATTCACCTCCCATGAATTTAGAGGAAAAATGGCTATTTACGGCTCTGATGCTGCGGGCAATGCATGTAAACTCAGACGATAACATGCTTTGCATCGTCAATTTTGATGGGTTGGTCACTTCCGACTATTATAAAGATGAAATTTTGCTGAAAACGTACAAAAATTGGGATTCCATAGTGCTCACCATCAATCGCATGATCAAAAGCGGAAGTCTTAAGGCCTTCGATATAGATACGCAGGATTATTTGCTGCTGTGCAAGAAAAAAAGAGAAAAAAAAGCCAAAAAAGCAAAACACTGCGGTGGTTTTTGTAACATAATGTAGGAAATCGGTGCCTAAAAACGGAGCGGTCCGAAAGGGTCGCTCCGTGTGGTATTCTCCCCCAATTGACTACAATTGTACGTTATAGCAGATAAGAGAGCGAATGGTGGTGCTTGCTTTTTGGGCTAGGCGACTTTTTCGCAGATAAACCAAAAAATATTCCCATTGCATTGACATTT
>JAITQS010000025.1 GCA_031288795.1 Holosporaceae bacterium
GTTTAGAGCGACCAGATAGCACAGTAGCGTGCATTTTTTTTTGTTCATATTTGTCTCCATTTAATTAAAAAAACAATTATGCGCAATTATGTGTCGCCCGGAAGCTCCCTTCGGCGAACGATCTTAGCGCATGGTAAATGCTATATTTATATTATACTAATTACACAACGATAATTGTTAATATTTTGTTAATTTCTTCTAAAAATAAAAAATTTCCGAAATTGATCTGATCCGGAGAACAAGGATAGCCTAGCGAGATCCATTGCTAAACCAGCAGGAGTCGCCAAAACAACGAGTTCTGAGGCATAGAGAGATCATGGCCTCCGGAGATTTTTTTCGCCATCGACTTGGTTAAATCCGCTGCTCAGATCCTCAATGACGCTTCCAAGTAACTTTTACTTAACATTTTTGCGTTATAGGTAGGAGTGTATTATGTATTAGTGGAGTTTTGGTATGCGGAACATTTTGATAAATGAACGTTTGGGGCAATTATTCCCCTATAACTCCTTGAAAAACAATTGCTTCCCCCTCCATTTTGTCAAAAAACTCCCTACCCTATTCGGTCTGCTGTTCCTACTAGCGCAACTTCCCAGCGATCTTCTGTCCATGGATAGAAAACTTCTTGAAGGTCTGAATAAAATGGGAAGTGCAAACGGCGATGAATCCAAAGCCGATTTAGGCACTGTTAACAAACATGGTCTAAAGATTCGGCAACAGTCTCTAGAAGCCATGACCCCGCATACTTTCCCAAATCTTAACTTTTTTTGGTTGAAAAAGTTGGTGATTTTTTAGATAATCATCTTATCATTCTGTAAAACTTGGAGGTGGCATGTCTGGGCATTCGCAATTTAAAAATATTATGTACCGAAAAGGAGCTCAGGACGCCAGAAGGGCGAAGGTTTTTTCTAAAATTTCCCGAGAAATTACCGTTGCCATAAAGGAAGGCAGCGCTGATCCGGAATGTAATACCCGATTGCGGTCTGCGCTCATTAGTGCGAGATCTGAAAATATGCCAAAGGATAACGTTGACAGAGCCATAAAAAAAGCCTTGGGCGGAGATGTCGGAGTCGATTACCAGTCGGTTCGCTACGAAGGATACGGTCCGGGAGGAGTCGCCGTCATTGTGGAAGGATTGACCGACAACAAAAATAGAACAGCTTCCGAAGTTCGATCGGCGTTTTCGAGGTTTTCCGGGAGTCTTGGCGAAGCAAACAGTGTTAGTTTTCAATTTGATCACATAGGCTATATATTATATAATACAAGAGTCGCATCCGAAGATGAGGTTTTTGAGGCAGCCATCGATGCCGGTGCCACAGATATAATCTGCGGAGATAATAGCTTTGAGATTATTTGTCCTATGGAACAATTATCCACGGTAAGAGAGAGTCTGACCGGGAAGTTCGGTGAACCAACCGAAGCGCGCATTAGCTGGAAGCCTAAAAATACCGTTCCCGTCGATGCTGAAACTGCCAAAACGTTGTTCAAATTAATTGATTTGTTGGAGGATAATGACGATGTACAGTCAGTAGTAGCAAATTTTGAGCTTCCGGATGAATTTGTTGATTTATGTTAGATGTACATTTTGTGTAAATTTTATATTTCTGTAATATTAGTATTGAATTACTTCTTTTATTCTGTTACTAATTGAATGGATTAGTGTGAGTCTTTATTTTTGTTGCAACCAATTGTATTTTATGGACAGTGTTGTCGTTAATGCGCATGTCTTTTATTATATGGTCTATTTCGAATTAATTTTGCAGAGGTCGCGGTATGGTCAGAACGTTCACTGAGCGGAAAAGGTTTAGAAAAAGTTTCGGACGAATTAGAGAAGTGGCAACATTGCCCAATCTTATTGAGTTACAGAAAAAATCCTATGAAAGTTTTTTGCACTCGGAAAAAATAGAAAACATAAGAGCGGACATAGGATTGCTGGAGGCGTTCAATGATGCGTTTCCCATACGCGATTCCGCCGGAAAAGCGCAAATCGACTTCTGCGGATATCATTTTGATGAACCCAAGTACACCGTAGATGAATGTCGCAACCATGGTTTAACTTTTGCCGCCTCTTTGAGGGCGGTTTTTCGTTTGGTGGTCTGGTGCAATGACGAAGAAACCGGCGAAAGAGTCATAAAGGATATAAAAGAACAGGACGTATACATATGCGATCTCCCGCTGATGACCAACGACGGGACATTCATAGTAAACGGAACAGAGCGCGTCATTGTTTCCCAGATGCAGCGTTCTCCCGGAGTTTTTTTCGATCACGATAACGGAAAAACCCACACATCCGGAAAATATCTTTTTGCCGCCCACATAATTCCCTATAAAGGAGCCTGGCTGGATTTCGAATTCGACGCTAAAGATTTAGTCTGCGTGCGAATAGATCGCAAAAGAAAAATGCTGGTTTCGACACTGCTGATGGCTCTTGAATCCGCTAAAACAGAAGAAGAAAGGGCAAAAAATCCCCAAAAAGAGTTCAAGTCTTCAGAAATTCAAGGCATGGGTCGGGAAGAAATTTTGTCCTATTTCTATGAACATTATGAAATAAAACGCAATTCCAAGGGCATGCTCTCGATGGACTATGATCCGAGCTATTGGAAAGGCGTTAAATTGGAGAAGGACCTCATAAACGCCAAAACCGGAGTCGTTGCGATCCCCGCCGGCGAAAAAATCACCTCCCGGGTGGCAAAAAAGCTTAAGGAAGAGGGACTTGAAGAAATAGTGGTATTTCAGGAAGATCTGGTGGGAAAATATAATGCACTGGACGTCATTGAGGAAAGCAACGGCGTTGTAATAGCCGAAGCCGGCGACGAACTGACGGAAAATCTGATTAGCAAAATCATAGAGCGAGGAACGAAATTTGCCGTTTTGCGCATAGACTATACCGAAGTTGGTGGCTATATAAGAAATACGCTGGCCGTCGATAAATGCAACTGTCGTGAAGAAGCGCTGATCGAGTTATTTCGGGTGATGCGTCCAGGAGAGCCTCCAACCGTAGACAGTGCTCAGGACGTTTTCAATAATTTATTTTTTAACAAAGATCGCTATGATCTTTCCTCCGTTGGTCGAATGAAAATTAACGAAAGAATCGGCGTCGCTAGACCGGAAAGTCTCGGTACCCTCACCAAAGATGATATTCTCCGCATCATAAAGATACTGCACAAACTGAAGGATGGCATTGGTTCCATTGACGACATTGATAATTTGGCCAACAGACGAGTTCGCTCCGTTGGTGAGCTGCTGGAAAATCAATTCCGCATTGGATTGATACGGATGGAGCGCGCTATCCGGGAACGTATCAGCTCCGTTGATGTGGAAAACGCCGTTCCAAACGACATCATCAACGCGAAGCCGGTTTCGTCGGCCATAAGAGAATTTTTTGGACTATCGCAGCTTTCTCAGTTTATGGACCAGACTAATCCCCTGGCGGAAATTACTCACAAAAGACGCATTTCCGCTCTTGGTCCGGGCGGATTGACCCGCGACAGAGCCGGATTCGACGTTCGAGACGTTCACCCAACTCATTATGGTCGCATATGTCCAATTGAAACTCCGGAAGGCCAAAACATTGGTCTCATAAATTCTCTGGCGATATTTGCCCGCATCAATCGCTATGGATTCATCGAGACGCCCTATCGAAAAGTGTTGAATCATAAAGTGACGGATGAAGTGGTATATCTCTCGGCAATGGAGGAAATAAAATACACAATTGCTCAGGCAAATTCCCCTCTGACCGCCGATAGTAGATTTAAAGATGAATTTGTGAGCTGCCGTAGTGGCGGAAATTTTATCAATGCTCCAAGGGATACCGTTGATTATATGGACGTATCTCCGAAGCAGACCATATCGATAGCGGCGGCTCTAATTCCATTTTTGGAGAATGACGACGCCAGCCGCGCCCTCATGGGGGCAAATATGCAGCGTCAGGCGGTTCCTTTGCTCAGAGCGCAGGCTCCTCTGGTGGGAACCGGTATGGAGTCGGTGGTGGCAAACGATTCCGGTGTGGCGGTTCTGGCTAAAAAAGACGGAATTGTCGATCAGGTGGATGCCGATCGCATTGTGGTGCGCTCCATCGGAAGCGATTCACAGGTGGGTGTAGACATCTATAATCTCAGAAAATATAAAAGGTCCAATCATAGCACCTGCCTCAACCAAAAGCCGTTGGTAAAAAAAGGCGATATGGTAAAGACCGGCAACATTATCGCAGATGGAGCCGGTACGGATATCGGTGAATTGGCTCTGGGACACAACGTCTTTGTGGGATTCATGCTGTGGCATGGGGGCACCTTCGAGGACGCAATCATTATTTCGGAACGTCTGGTGCAGGAAGATTACTTCACTTCTGTCCACATTGAGGAATTCGAAATAATGGCTCGGGATACTAAATTGGGTAACGAAGAAATTACCCGTGATATACCAAATGTTTCGGATGATTCCTTGAAAGGTCTCGACGAATCGGGCATTGTGCACATCGGAGCTGAAGTCCAGGCGGGAGACATATTGGTTGGTAAGGTTACACCCAAGAGCGAGTCCGCCATGACTCCGGAAGAAAAACTCCTGCGGGCGATTTTTGGTGAAAGAGCCGCCGACGTTAAAGATTCATCCCTACGAGTTCCTCCGGGAGTGCGCGGTACCGTGGTCGACGTCAAAATTTTCTCCAGAAGCGGCGTCGAAAAAGACGAAAGAGCCATTGCCATCGAGCGAAAAGAAATCGAAGCCTATAAAAACGATTTTGATGTGGAAAGAAAAATTATAGAAGATGTTTATTATCGCAGATTAAAAGATATGCTGCTGAAACAAGTGGTTCGTACGGCTCCGGTGAAGTGCAGAAATGTCGAAATTACCGAAGACTATCTGGACTCCATGACAAAAGGCCAGTGGAGACAAATAGTGGTCGAAAATAAAGCCGTGGCCACAGACATCGCTAGTCTCCACGCCGATTTTAACGTGATTTTAGCCAATCTCCAAAAAGCATTCGAAGAAAAAGTCGAAAAACTTCGGCGCGGCGACGAGCTTCCTCCGGGAGTCTTGAAAACCATAAAGGTTTACGTGGCTGATAAGCGCAAACTGCAGCCGGGAGATAAATTGGCCGGAAGACACGGCAACAAAGGTATCGTGTCGAAGATTCTTCCGGTGGAAGACATGCCGCACCTGGAAGACGGTACTCCGCTGGACATAATATTAAATCCACTGGGAGTAACATCGCGCATGAACGTCGGCCAAATTTTGGAAACTCATCTCGGATGGGCATCCAAGGGATTGGGAAGAAAAGTCCGGCAGGTCATCGAAAAGGCCCAATCAGACGAAGAGCTCATAAAAAATCTGCGAATTCAATTGAAGGATATATACGATACTCCAGAAGATAGAAAAGATTTGGATGATTTGTCCGACTATGAGTTGGCGGAAATGGCAGCAAATGTAATAGATGGTATACCCATGGCCACTCCGGTGTTTGATGGAGCTCGGGAGAATGAAATAGTCAAGGTTCTGGAAAAAGCAGGGTTCGACTCGTCTGGTCAGGTGACTCTGATAGACGGACGTACCGGAACTCCGTTCGATAGAAAAGTTACGGTCGGCTGCATATATATGCTTAAATTACACCACATGGTCGATGATAAAATTCATGCCCGTTCCATAGGTCCGTACAGTTTGGTAACGCAGCAGCCTTTGGGCGGAAAAGCGCAGTTCGGTGGCCAAAGATTCGGAGAAATGGAAGTGTGGGCGCTGCAGGCCTACGGCGCCGCATACACGCTGCAGGAAATCCTGACAGTCAAGTCCGACGATGTTACCGGCAGAACAAAAGCCTACGAATCTATTATCAAAGGAGACGAAAATATAGTGCCAGGAATACCAGAATCCTTCAATGTGCTCATGAAGGAATTGTGTGGACTTGGACTTAATTTCGAATTTCAACAGGACGTGGTTGATAAAGAAACGGAATCTGGTATATAGGAAAATATTATGTCAAATCAATTGCAGAAAATTTTTGGACAGATCAGTAATTTAAACAGTTTTGATGCCATTAAAGTCTCAATTTCTAGTCCTGATCGCATAAGGTCCTGGTCCTTTGGGGAGGTAAAAAAACCTGAAACCATAAACTATAGAACATTTAAGCCCGAAAGAGACGGATTGTTCTGCTCACGTATATTTGGGCCAGTAAAAGATTACGAATGTTTGTGTGGCAAATATAAACGCATGAAATATCGGGGCGTAATTTGCGAAAAATGTGGCGTTGAAGTAACCCTGTCCAAAGTAAGACGTGAACGCATGGGGCATATTGAATTGGCGTCGCCGGTGGCGCATATCTGGTTCACGAAATCTCCACCCAGCAGAATCGCACTGCTGCTGGATATCACCTCCAGCGAAATGGATAGAATTCTGTACTTTGAGGATTATGTGGTAATAGATCCCGGCATGACTCCGCTGAAACCGTATCAATTGCTCAGCGAAGATGAGTACTTTAAGGCACAGGATGAATACGGTGAAGATGCATTTACCGCCGATATCGGAGCTGAAGCGTTGCACGCCATGCTATCCCACATGGATCTGAAAAAAGAAAAAGAAACCATGCGTTTGGAATTAAAATCCGTCAATTCCGATATGAAACGTCGTCGTTTGGTTAAGCGCCTAAAATTGGTGGAGGCTTTTTTAAACTCCGGTACACGGCCAGAATGGATGATAATGCATTGTATTCCCGTTATTCCTCCGGAATTGCGTCCGCTGGTGCCTTTGGACGGCGGAAGATTCGCCACTTCCGATTTAAATGACCTCTACCGGCGCGTCATCAATAGAAATAATCGCCTGAGAAGATTGCTGGAATTGAAAGCTCCGGAAATAATCGTAAAAAATGAAAAAAGAATGCTGCAAGAGTCCGTTGATGCTCTCTTCGACAATGGCCGCAGAGGAAAAGTCATTACGGGCACTGGCAAAAGACCATTGAAATCGCTTTCGGATATGCTGCGCGGAAAACAGGGACGCTTCCGCCAAAATCTTCTGGGAAAACGTGTGGACTACTCGGGGCGTTCCGTCATTGTTGTGGGACCAGAATTAAAATTACACCAGTGTGGCATTCCGAAAAAAATGGCCCTGGAGTTGTTTCAGCCATTTATTTATTCGCGATTGGAGAGATATGGTTTGGCCACCACCCTGAAGGCCGCTAAACGCATGGTGGAGAAGGAACGCTCGGAAGTCTGGGATATTCTGGAGGAGGTCATAAAGGAACATCCGGTTCTGCTGAATCGCGCGCCTACGTTGCATCGCCTCGGAATTCAGGCATTCGAGCCGGTTCTGGTGGAGGGAAAAGCCATAAAGCTACATCCGTTGGTTTGCACAGCCTTCAACGCCGACTTCGACGGAGACCAAATGGCGGTGCATGTACCTTTATCCCTGGAAGCTCAGCTGGAATCGAGGGTGCTGATGATGTCCACCAATAATATTCTGAGCCCCTCCAGCGGTCGCCCAATTATTCTTCCCACCAAGGACATAATCCTTGGTATATATTATCTGACCATGGAAAAAGCAGGAGAGAAAGGAGAAGGCATGATCTTCTCTTCCATTGCCGAGATTGAGCATGCGCTGGAAGCAGGAGTCGTGTGTCTTCATGCAAAAATAAAAGCAAGATATCACCAAATTCAGGTAGACGGTTCCTACAGAGCCATTACCGTCGATACAACTCCCGGACGTATGATTTTGTCCCAGCTGCTGCCGAAGCATCCGGGCATAGATTTTAGCCTCGCCAATAAATTGATGACCAATAAAGAGGCCGCCGCCGTTGTGGAAACGGTGTATCGTGTCTGCGGGCAAAAAAGCGCCGTAATTTTTTCCGATAAACTGAAAGATCTCGGATTTTTATATTCTACGAAATCTGGCATTTCCTATGGAAAAGATGACCTAGTCGTTCCTAATAGTAAAAAGGAAATCGTAAAGCAAACCAAGGCAATTGTCGCCGAATACGAAAAACAATACATGGACGGACTCATCACCGCCGGCGAACGCTATAACAAAGTAGTCGACGCCTGGGATGTATGCAGTGATAAAGTTGCCGACGCCATGATGAAGCAAATATCGAAAATAGAGGTTGGAGTTCCCGTGAATCCGATCTACATGATGGCCCACTCGGGCGCCCGAGGATCCGTTGCCCAGATGCGTCAGGTGGCCGGTATGAGAGGATTGATGGCCAAGCCGTCCGGTGAAATCATAGAAACTCCGATTATTTCTAACTTCAAGGAAGGTCTGACGGTTTTGGAATATTTCACCTCCACCCACGGAGCTAGAAAAGGCATGGCCGATACCGCCCTTAAGACATCTAACTCCGGATACCTCACGCGTCGTTTGGTGGACGTTGCCCAAGACTGCGTCATTGTTAGGGACGACTGCGGTACCCAAAATGGTATTTTAATCCGCGATATCATTTCCGGAGGAGATGTAATTTCTCCGCTGTCCGAAAGAGTGCTCGGAAGATCCGTCGTGAATGATGTGCTTGACCCATTGACCAGAAATGTTATCGTAAAAGCCGGAGAATTGGTCGATGAAAAACTCGTTAAAAAAATAGAAGAAGCCGGTGTAAACGAAATCCGCATTAGATCCGTGCTCACCTGCGAATGTAAAGACGGTATCTGCGCTTCCTGCTATGGTAGAGATCTCGCGCGAGGCGTTAAGGTAAGCATCGGAGAAGCCGTTGGCGTAATTGCGGCTCAGTCCATTGGAGAACCTGGTACGCAGCTAACCATGCGCACATTCCACATCGGTGGAACAGCCCAAAAAGGAGCAGAAATGTCCTCCGTAGACGCCACCTACGACGGTACTATCTTGGTTCGAGACGGAAAAACCGTAACCAATAGCGATGGCTACAGCATCGTAATGAATAGAAGTGCCGAAGTCGTCATTCTGGATGATAAAGGAAAAGAAAGAGCGGTCCATAAGATACCTTTCGGATCCCGACTGTACGTATACAGCGGAGACAAAGTGGTAAAAGGATCTAAATTAGCCGATTGGGATCAGTTTACGTCCCCAGTTTTAACCGAAAGATCCGGCATCGTGCGCTACGTCGACCTCATTGATGGCATTTCCCTCAAGGAGTCCATTGATGAATCCACCGGCGTTTCCACCTATGTTGTGTCCAACTGGCGCCAACAGGCCAGATATGCAGATCTGAAACCAAGAATCACGCTGGAGGGAGAAAATGGAAAACCATTGCTATTGCCTAACGGGCAAGAAGTGCGATACCCCCTGAGCGCTGATGCCATTATTGCCGTAAAAAATGGCGATAAAGTAAGCGTTGGAGATATCCTCGCTCGTGTTCCGAGAGAAACTTCCAAAACTAAAGATATCACCGGTGGTCTACCAAGAGTCTCGGAGTTATTCGAAGCGAGAGTGCCAAAAGATGCCGCCGTTATAAGCGAATACGATGGTAGAGTAGAATTTGGAAAAGATTATAAAGGAAAACGTAGAATCATTGTACATCCGGAAGACGAATCTCTGAATCCAATGGAATACCTGGTGCCGAGATGGCGTCAGGTGGCCGTAAAGGAAGGAGATATTGTCTCCAAAGGCGATGTGCTCATAGATGGCAACAAAGCCCCACATGATATTCTGTACGTCTTGGGAGTGGAGGCTCTGGCAGATTATCTCATAAACGAAATCCAGGATGTCTACCGATTGCAGGGAGTGAAAATCAACGATAAACACATCGAGATTATCGTAAGACAAATGCTGCAGAAAGTAAAAGTCTCGTCTCCGGGAGATACCACCTTCCTAATGGATGAGCAAGTAGATCGCCTCGATTTCGAAGAAGAAAATAATCGTGTAATAAAAGAAGGCGGCGCTCCAGCGGTAGCTCATCCGGTGCTGCAGGGAATTACCAAGGCGTCTCTCCAGACGAGATCTTTTATTTCAGCGGCATCCTTCCAGGAGACAACCCGCGTTCTCACGGAAGCCGCCATAACCGGACGTGTCGATAGACTCACGGGACTCAAAGAAAACGTGCTGGTGGGAAGATTGATACCTGCGGGAACCGGATTAATCATTAATAAATTGAGAAAAATTGCCCTTACTAAAGATGCAGAAGCCATGGCCAATAGCGCGCGAATGGAAAAAGAACTGGCACTCAAAAAACTACCCTCCGTTGATGCATCAGAGGTTGTATAGCTGCTAGGTTTCATATCCGTGTCATTTATGTCGGTAATAGTCTCCATAAGGCGCTCTATCTCGTTCCAGCAAGAAAAACCATTTGGTAACACTCTCTCATACATATCCCTGCCATATTGTTATGGGGCGGTAATTGGGATATTCTAGAAAAGTTTGATGATGGCGTAATTTTTTAAATGGAAAAATTTCATATGGTTAGGCAGCTGAACATTAATGGCTATAAAATATACATCATTCTGGGTAATAATGAGTATGAAAGGCATAATAAACGTCCGGTCGTTCTAAACATAGGTTTGCGTTTTTTGGATAGTGCTGCTGAAAATCACGATGATCTGAAAAATACCGTCTGCTATGACTCTCTTCTGAATTTTCTGGATAAAAAATTAGAAAATACACAATTTAGACTCATCGAAGGAGTTGCAGAGTATATATATGATGCGATATCCAACTACGTTAAGAGTGAGAATGTCCTGAAAAGAGTGGAAATAATCAAACCATATCCGCTGTTGGAAGATAAATTGGAAAGTTCCTCGTTCATATGCTCAGATTGGTAAGAGACCGTTGCCTAATGAGAGGTAATTTTAAAAGTTTTGGGAGTTTTCGTAGTATGGTATATTTGTCTTTGGGAAGCAATGTCGGCAATAGATTTGAAAATATTCGAACGGCCATTGCTGAATTATCGGCTTTTTTTGACTGTAAAACAATGTCTCATTTGATAGAGACAGAGGCAATTCTTCCGGATGGTGCACCTCCCGATTGGAATAAGCCGTATTTGAATGTGGTTGTCGTGGGCGATTCGGGATGTAGTCCATTCGAATTGTTGTCTCATATAAAAAAAATTGAGCAAAAAATCGGACGAAATATGGACGCTCCCAGATGGTCTCCACGAGTAGTAGATATCGACATACTTTCGTACTATGGCCAAATGATAAATTCCAAAAAAATTACTTTACCCCATCAGGCAATAGGAGAACGCAAATTTTTGCAGTATTTGCTATGGGAAGTCGGATATTTTTTTCCGGAGAACGTTATCAACGGCTTGAACTATGTGCCATTGGATCATTTCGTCCTTAATCCAAAGATGGTGGGAATAGTAAACGTTACTCCCGACTCGTTTTCAGACGGAGGAAAATATTTCGATCCGGCTAAAGCCGAAGCCCATGCCAGAAAAATATATGCCGATGGCGCTTACGTTGTGGAATTTGGTCCCCAGAGCACTAAACCAGGATATAAGGAGGTATCTCCGAAGGAAGAAATAGCCAGACTTAGCGAGGTTTTCGAAAGATGTAGCGATATTAATTGTAAGGGAGTAGATACGTATTTTGCCGATGTAGCTAGATATGCCATCGAAAATCATAAGGTCAAATGGATCAACGATCAGAAAGGAGCCCTAAACGCCGCAACCATAAGATTGATAGCCGATAACGATGTGAAGTTGGTCACAATGCTGCAGGGAACTGATATGTCCGCGATTTCCGAGCGGATAAAAATTTTACGCCATGGGGGAATGTCTCTTGGCAACATAATAATTGATCCCGGCATAGGATTTGGAAAAACCAAATATCAAAACATTAAAATCATTCAAAATTGCAGAACACTGAGGGATTTTGGCTGTGAGGTGCTTATGGGACATTCGCGCAAGTCATTTATGGAACTTTTCACGAATTTTCCTGCGCCGGAAAGAGACGTGGAAACATTGGCAATTTCGGATTTTATGTCCAATAGTGGCGTCGATTATATTCGGATCCACAATGTTAGAGATCATATGAGATTTTTGGTGGCCAAAAACATCGTTCATTTGATGGATCCGGCAAAGCAGGTATATTTTTAAAAGGAAGCCAGTTAGCATTAGGGTTGTAATCGATAATAATTGGTGAGACCATAAACAAGACCGTTGCCTAAAATAATTCCAATGGTTTTGGGGTGTAAAAAAAAAGAGTAAATGAAAAATGTTTGATTGGTGTGTTCACTCTTGTTTGAAAATCGGACATATTACCTTTATACTTCCGATTACGGTATTGGGAATGATCTTTCATCAGCGAAAATTATACGAAAAAGCAGCGTGTTTTTTGCTGTTTGCTATGATTTTTAACACGTTGCTAAAACATCTTTTTAGGGTTCCGCTTTTTCCGCATCTTGGTGAGGGCTACGCATTTCCCAGCGGTCATATGCATGCGGCGGCGATGTTTTACGGCTATATTCTCTACCAAATGGTCGATAGACGAATAAAAATGCTACTGGCAATCATTTTGATGTGTGAAGGATTTAGTCTCATATACTGCAAATTCCACGACCTATTGGATGTGCTAGGAGCTCTGGGATTCGCTGTTGCGGAAATATTTTGTTATCATTTGATCGTTAGCAAATTTAAAGAAAAAGGAGAGAAATATGCCACAGCTATTGCGATTGCAATAGCGCTTGGAGCCATGATAATTTTATCGATAATTTATAGAATCGAAAATCATGTATGGTTGGCTTTTTATGGGCTATGCGGTTTATTTTTTTCGCTATCGCAAATAGCAGATAAGAAGCTCAAGACGCTGTTGCAAAAATTTTGGGCACTGCTAATTGCGAGTTTATTTTGTTGGTTGGTGTACATGGTGTTTAAAAATCTTAATTTTCGGCAAAATTTTCTTTTCGAGATAAAATTTGCATTGCTGCCGATTATTGTAGCGGGATCAATCAAATACACGGCCTCAAGATTCGCAACTCTATGATTATGCCGTTAAAGTTTTGTCATCGATTTCCTACGTCTTGGCTATATTTTGCAAATCGCCTCAGCACATGAGTTGGGTAAATATTGCCGGGAAATTTAGACATTTTTTTAGCGACTTTATCCAATAGGACATCGATTTTTTCTTTATCCGATAGTGCGTGGTCCATTTGATGACAGAAGTTGTCGGTTATGCCAGTCATGACCAATATGGAATCTATGTTGCAATTGTTAGCGCCGACGATGTCCGTCCAGGGGGTATCGCCGATCATGGCAATTCGGTCATGCGGATTGGTGAATTGCTTAGCGTATTCGAATATTCCCGGGTATGGTTTTCCAAAATATACAACTTTTCCCCCGAGTTTCTCGTAGTATTTTCCAATGCATCCCTGGGTGATGATGGGGACTTTTTTGGAGCTATCATTGATGGATCCGTAGGCAAAAATATCCGGATTAGCGACCACCAGCACTTTATTTTTGCTGACGCAGGCTTCCAATGCATGGGCAAATTCTGCGAATCCTTTTCTACCGAAGCCATCGTGTAGATTGTACCAATTTCTATTAACGATGTCTTCGATATCCACCAATTCATCTCCGTCGAAGATATCGTCCATTTTCACGCTGCCGTAGGAGGCTCTCGGGACTCCCACGTAGATGAAATCGGCATCGGCGGCATCGGTTACCTTCGAAACATGAGCGCCATCGAATATGCTGTTATTTCCCATAAACAAACATTTTACTCGGGTAATACTGGATCCTATTTTTTCGGAAAATTCTTTGGGATGGTTTAGTAGGAAATAGTGCAAGAATTCGCCGGAGGTTATCATTTCATCGTAGTGGGAACCTTCGAACATACCGCGCTGCGAATATCCCAGCTTGGCGTCCTGCGAGACCTGAGTAGTATTGGATAAAATAATGAGTTTTTTCCCCATACTTTTTAATTTTTGCATAGTTTCGAGGGCACCATCGTAGATGCTAATGCCATCATAGAGGACTCCGTATATATCCACAAAAAAAGTGTCATATGAATCGGCGAGAGACAATATATTTTTTTTTATATCCATAATAAATCACTCCTTTTGTCTAGCGAGACAATTTTTTGTATTTTATTCTCTTGGGAATTAATTCATTTATGCCCAATCTGCGTTTTTTATCTTCTTCGTAGGCGGAGAAATCGCCTTGAAACCATTCTACTCGACTTTCGCCCTCGAATGACAATATGTGGGTGGAAATTCTATCTAGAAACCAGCGATCGTGGCTGATGACAACGGCGCATCCGGCGAAATCCAGTAGTGCATCTTCGAGGCTTCTCAGTGTATCGACGTCCAGATCGTTGGTGGGTTCGTCGAGCAGTATAACATTGGCGCCGGACTTCATTATTTTTGCCAGATGAACTCTGTTGCGTTCGCCTCCGGACAGCTGATTAATATATTTTTGCTGATCTGTCCCCCGGAAGCCAAAATTAGAAACGTAGGCTCTGCTGGAAATTTTTTTATTTCCCAACTCGATTTCGTCCAGCGAGTCGGATATTTCTTTCCAAACGGTTTTTGTATCGTCCAGAGCGTCTCTACTTTGGTCTACGTAGGCCATTTTTACGGTTTCGCCTATTGTTATGGTGCCGGAATCGGGAGTTTCCTGACCGGTTAGTATTTTAAAAAGTGTACTTTTTCCCGCTCCGTTTGGGCCAATGACTCCCACAATAGCGCCGGGAGGAAGCTCAAACGATAGATTCTCGAACAACAACCCATCATCGAAGGATTTTGTGAGGGATTGGGCATTTATGACTACATCTCCCAAACGCGGACCGGAGGGAATATACAATGTTGCCGTATTGTAGGTTCTGGTATTTTCCTGCGCCAGCATCTGCTCATAGCTGTTGATTCTGGCTTTGCTTTTGGCGTGTCGGGCCTTCGGAGACTGGCGAATCCATTCTAATTCCCGAGCAAGAAAACGCTGTCGATCGGTTTCTTTTCTATCCTCCTGCTCGCTGCGTTTTTGCCTTTCCTCCAGCCAGGCAGAATAATTTCCCTCGAACGGATACGTGTTGCCGCGATCCAATTCCAATATCCAGCTGACTACATTATCGAGGAAGTATCTGTCGTGGGTCACCAGAACGACGGCGCCTTTGTAATTCTGCAGATATTTTTCGAGCCAAGCCACTGATTCTGCATCCAAATGATTGGTGGGCTCGTCCAGCAGCAGCAGATCCGGCTTCTGGAGCAGCAATTTACAGAGAGCAACTCTTCTTTTTTCGCCACCGGATAGATTTTTTACCCGAGTATCGGCCGCGGGACATCGAAGTGCGTCCATGGCTATTTCCACGGTCCTATTCAGCTCCCAAAGATCTTGAGCGTCTATTTTTTCCTGCAACTCCGCTTGTTTGGCTATGAGTTCATTCATTTCCTCGTCTGAAATTACTTCCGCAAATTTTGCCGAAACGGCATCGAATTCGTCCAGAATGGCTTTTTTGTCCGCCAGTGCTGCGACTACATTTTCATATACCGTCTCGTCATTGTTCAGCTCCGGTTCCTGCGGGAGGTATCCGACGGAAGCTCCTTTGGCCAACCACGCTTCGCCGTTGAAATTTTTGTCGATGCCGGCCATTATTTTCAGCAGTGTGGATTTCCCGGCTCCATTGCTTCCGATGATGCCAATTTTTGCATCCGGAAGAAATGAGAGCCATGTCTCTTTTAAAACCTGCTTGCCTCCGGGATAAACCTTGGAAGTCCCGCTCATAACATATATATATTGATAAGAAGCCATAACAATTCCTTACGAAAAAACTAGACAATTTTTTTTATTTTTGCTTTTTTCAGTTCCGAGATATTTTTGCAGCTGGTGCACAACATGGCTGTTTTTAATTCAAGAATCAAAGACTCCATGAATATTTCGCATTCCGACCGCGATACGGTCGCTCTTTTTAAAAACTCCGACGCATTGCCGCAGAAATCCGCTCCCAAAGCAATCGATTTGGCTATGTCGACGCCGTTTCTAACTCCGCCGCTGGCTATAATTTTTATATTTTTTACATGGGCGGCGATATTTTCTATGCATTCGGCCGTTGGATTTCCCCAGCCGATGAACGCCTTCGACGCATTATGAACGACGACGTCCTTGGATCTTTTTCTTTCGATTTCGGGCCAGGAGATGGATCCGGCTCCGGCCACATCGACGGCGTAGACACCAACATCGGCGAGTTTCTGGGCCGCCGACGCCGCTATGCCATAACCGACTTCTTTCACCACCACCGGAGCCTCCAATTTTGAACAAATTTTTTCTATTTTATGGAGTAAACCGGAGAAATTCGTATTTCCTCCCGCCTGAAACACCTCATGCAGCGGATTCAAATGCAGCACTATGGCATCGGCATCTATCATTTCTATGGCTCTTCGGCATTCGTCTATGGAAAATCCATAATTCAATTGTACGGCACCAAAATTTGCAAATACCAGAATATCCGGAGCATATTTTCTTATTTTATAGGTTACTTCCAGAGAGCTATTGGTCAGCGCTCCTCTCTGACTTCCAACGGCAAAACCTATTTTAAAATCATTGGCCAGTTCCGATAATGATTTATTAATTTTTTTACTTTTTTCCGATCCTCCGGTAATGGGGGAAATCATAATGGGCAGATTCATTCTTCTTCCGAGAACATTCAGAGATGTATCTATTTCCGAAAAATTCACCTCCGGTAGCGCATTATGCTCGAGTCTGTAATTTTTGAATCCGGAATCCAGCTCCACCGGAGAAGATTCTGCCAACGCAATGGAAATGTGCTCGTCCTTTCGGGTCGAAAACTCTTTTCGCTCCTTCGCTAGACTACTATATTGCGCATTATTGCGATGCTGCGCAGCTGGATCTGGAAGAAATTTGCTCACGTAATCTCCTTTATGCTGTTTTGTGATGTTCTGCGTTCCATTTCTTCATCAAACATAAATACACCGAGATCAGTCGTCTGCATTTTCCGAAACCTACCAAGAAGATTCTCCACAAATGCTTCATTTTTCATTTGATCATCGATGAACCATTCGATTATCTCCTTTGTCTGATAATCCTTATCTCCCAACGCAAATTCGTAGAGAGACATTATGTTTGACGATATCCTCTGCTCCATCTTAAAAATTTCTTCGAATATATGCAATGGTGCTCGCCAATCTTGTTTGGGTGCCGGTATCTGCAGAAATCTCACTCTACCGTTTCGCAATCTTATGTGGCGATATACGCGCATGGAACGCCAAATCCGCTTCTCCGACTGCGCTTCCGTCCAGTGAGAACAACCCTCCAGCCCCATGTCCGCTAAAACACTGGACATGGCTAAAAACGTATACGCAACCATTAGCTCTTCCGTAATAAGCTTGTTCAGTAAATCAAATACCCGCTTTCCAAAAATTAAAGACACAAGTTAACTCCCGGCAAAAATAGAAAATCTCTCCCAATGAAGCTGTCGCGATATCAGAAAATTTGTTCCGAAGATACTCGTAGTGAACTTGCAACAGAATTAAACCTCCGGTGCTCAAATACTCACGGGCAGGTCCGGCTCTTCAGCTAATGCTACGCCCAAATGTCTTCGAAAAAACTCCCAGATCTCTGCAGTCTCCTGTTATAAATAAATTACAGCAAGCTGGTAAAAAAACAATTACTTGGATCTAAAAGTTATGCGACCTTTGGTAAAATCATAGGTGGTCATTTCGACGGTAACTTTGTCTCCAGCTAAAACACGGATTCTATTTTTTTTCATTCGGCCTGACGTATGAGCCAAAATAATATGATCATTCTCAAGCTTTACCCGAAACATAGCATTCGGTAATACCTCGATAACCTCGCCAGAGAATTCTATCAAATCTTCCTTAGGCATAAAAACTCCTCAAAAACTATAGGATGATATATCAAATAATGCTTTTTTTCAATTAATTGATTTGAACTGCGTAAAATTTTGAAAAAAAATCATAGGGAAAATCCCTTTGGCAAAACGCGCTCCAATTAAAAGAAGCGCGTTGAGCAAAAATAACCGGCCATCTTTGTTTGACGCAAATTTCAAAAAACCTTGTTATTTCCTATTGGGTAAAATTCATAAGAATAGTATAAGAAGGTATGTCATGAGCTTTACATGCTTCCGCAATGGCGCAAAGATTGTAAGTGTTATTGTCAATCATAATAACATAACTGGGCTTGTGGTTGAAATACCCTATAAATTCATCAAAAGCTTTACCTTTTGATTGGTAGTCATGGTGGTATAGACTATACAATAATCCATTTTTATATGTGAATTTGTGGTTGGGTACGCGAAAGCCAGTGACGTCTTGTTGTATTCCAGATTTATTCAAATTAAAAAGCTCTGGTTTGAAGAATATGTCATCATTTAATCCAGCGCTCTGTAATTTTTCCATTCTACTCTGGTGTTCCAGTAGCACTCGGCTGGTAATAATGAAATTGGAGAGGCCATAGCTGGTGGAATTTTTCACATATTTGACCGCTTCGCTGTTGATGGTGTTATCTACGACAAGTGTTCCGCTATAGTCGATCAGTGCGACTGGAAAACTTCCCCATATATATTGTAGTTGCGCCACAATGTCACTTACATTTTGCCAAGTTTCGCATGCGGCGGATATATGATGTGCATGAAATTTTTGGTCACAAGGACACATGGTGGCAGTTAGATTGCAAAATGATAACATGCTAACGCATAATATCCCCCCAAAGGCCCGTCTAAAAATATTTATAAATTTACTCATTTTTCAAGTCTCCCGTAAAGTATTTAAAAGATCAATTACTATATATACACCTTTACAAATACATTTACAAGAATATTTGACAAGTTTATTTTATAATTTTGGGACCACAAAGACGCAAGTTTTAAAAAAATCTTTGGCTAAAAAAGAGCGGACGCCGCAGTCGCTTTCCGCTCTTAACTTATTATTTTGTTGTTTCGCTTAGGGCAAAAAATAACATATTCGCAATATATTTTTATCTATAATAGCACCCTAAGGTCAGCAAAATATGAAGACTTTTCTTGTATTATAATTTTTTTACCGACACAGTTGATACATTCTATATCTTGATTTTTTATTGGTTTTTCGGCAAAGGATATTTTTAATTCTGCCCAAGACCATTTAATGTAATCTGCTACCGGAATACCTAGTAAAGCATAATTATCATAAGCCGTCAGCGCAATAAACATGTCACCGTAAAAGGAAGAAGCGAAGTATATGACTTTTTTGAAATCTCTTGTGAAAGGAGAAGAATCGCGATGCGTGACTTGATAAAAATCTTCTGGGAAAAGGGAAGGATTGAGGGCGGCAAAAACGGAATGATCGATGGATAAGAGCGGAAGAAAATCTCCAGACGTATCATTCTCTTTAGGTAACTCTACCTTATGCCAGGCGTCACCGGATGGACTGTAGTAAAGCTCGCCTCTGTCGTCGATATGGGCAAATCCAAAAGAACCACCGACCAAATACCGAGGCCTGACGTCGAACCCCCTCACCACATTATGGTTCTTTACGTACTTCCAATCTATACCATCTTTACTAGTATAATAGAACGTTTGCCATTCCTTATCAAACTGAAGCGCAAAAATTTTTCTGGCGTAGATAATTTTGAGGTTGCTCAAGTTACCATCCTTACAAGGAGGGAAGGAAAAATAGACATCTGTAGGAATTTCTTCATCAATTTTTTTAGGGCTTTTTGCCCAATCTTTATCATGTTCTCTTTTGGTAAACACCGTACCATTTTCTGTTACCATTACATACCTATCATCACCACAGGCCATTGTGAAGTCTGCAACTTTGTCCCCAAAGGCCTTATTATTTTTCGACAGTTCAAAAAATGGGTCCCATGCTATGCCGTCATTGCTAACGTAAATATCTACTCCTTCCCTTCTACCACAAAAAAAACCTTCATTTTTTCCATCTTCTATCTTTTCTGCACCAAATGCGAAAAATTTTCCATTCATATACTTAACTTCTTGGGCAGAAATATTGGTGTATATCCAGCTACTACCTCCATCTGTGCTGTACACAATACGGTGGTAGGAATAATCAGGGAAAAGACCTAGCGCAATGAACTTGTCTTTATCATTACTGATAATGTTATACAAAGTTTCATTACTTTTTTTTGCCACCATTGGTTGCTGAAAAATTTGTCTTTTCAGTTCCAGCGATACCATATATTCGAATTTCTTATGATCCTTATATGCAAATGTTCTTTGGCTAATTCCCAAAAAATTCCTAATCTTATTTACGGCATCTGTCAATTGGAAATCTTGGGCAATCTTTTCAGACATCATCAAATGAGCATCTCGATCCAATCCTAGAAGACCATTTTTAATCTCAAAATCTTCTGGTACTGTAATTATTTTTTTTGTCTCAGTAACGGCATTTATTTGCGGTAGCAGCAGGAACTGAGATACCCCTACCGCAAGCATTAATATTTTTTTCATGACACCCCTTCTATGTTTTTGTTATGGACGATGGTGGTGTGGAGACACCATTGGCAACGCTCCGGCAATAATCACCAAATTATTGATTATTGTTGCCGTTTATTCTTTTTGGTTATAGTACAATAATCAAAAAATTGCAAATATTTTTAAAGATTTTTGGGGGGATAGTGTAAAAAATATTTCTTGTCGTCTCGGCTGTTTTTGTTCTAGAAAAGAAAAAAGCGGACACCGCTACAGTCTTCCGCTCTTTATTTATTGTTTTGTTGTTTTGCCTAGGGCGAAACAATATATTTTTAACACTTTTGCGATATATTGTTACCTATAGTTGCGCCATAAAGCTTTGAAAATCCATATTCTCTCCTTTTATTATAATTTTTTCGCCGATGCAGTTGACTTCTTTTATACTTTTTATAGTTTGATTTAGCATATTGCTGGGGCTTTTTAATTTTATCCAAGACCATTCAATGTAATTTGTTCTCGGAATGCCCACTAAAACTTGTTGCCAAGCTGCCGACGCAATAAACATGTCGCCGTAAAAGGAAGAATTGAAGTATATGACTCGACTAAATTCACCACTTTTAGGAGGAATAGTATCCCAGTAGTCACCGGATGAACTATAGTAAAGATAGCCATCTTTGCCTAAACACGCAAATCCAAGGGGACCACCGACAAGATTTTTAACTTGTTCGTTGCTTATTCGGGAAACCCAATTTTCACCATCTGTACTGGCACAAAAGTACGTTTTTTGCTTATAACTTAACCTAAGCAAAAATTTTCCTCTGGCGAAAACAATTTCTTTATCTTCCGGACGATGATCGTCGAGAGGACATAAAGTAGCGCAATGAATTGATTTTTCAGCTTCTTCTCTCCTTTTATCGAGATCGACCAAGTCCACGAATGAAGTAGAGCTTTTCTTCCATTCACTTCCACTATCTTTTGTTTTGGTAAACATTTGGCCCTCTCTTGTTACCATTACATATTTGTCATTACCATAGGCCATCGTCTCGATGCGTTGGGAGCTCGGTTTAAAAAATGAGGTCCATGTCATGCCGTCTTCGCTAACCAAAATACCTTGCTCATCAATATTTTCCTTCGAAAACTCCCAGCAGCTCTGCTCTTTTATTTTTTTCGCATTAAAGGCGAAAAATTTTCCGTTCATATACTTAACTTCTGTGGCCTGAATATTGGTCTCGTACCAAGTCTGACCTCTATCTACGCTGCACTTAAGACAGCGGAAAAAAATACCGGAATCTTCCGCAATGATCGTATTTTTATCGTCGCTGGCCAAGACCTCTGGAATACTAGACCCTATATTCACCTCTATTGGTTGCTGAAAAATTTGTCTTTTCAGTTCCGCTGATACCATATATTCGAATTTCTTATGCCCCTTATATGCAAATGTTCTTTGGCTAATTCCCAAAAAATTCCTAATCTTATTTACGGCATCTGTCAATTGGAAATTTTGGGCAATCTTTTCAGCTATCATCAAATGAGCATCTCGATCCAATCCTTGAAGACCATTTTTAATCTCAAAATCTTCTGGTACTGTAATTATTTTTTTTGTCTCAGTAACGGCATTTATTTGCGGTAGCAGCAGAAGCTGAGACGCCCCTACGGCAAGCATTAATATTTTTTTCATGACAATCCTCCTATGTTTTGGTTGTAAACGATGAAGTGACGCTTGACACCATTGCCAACGCCCAGGCAATAATTATTGATTATTGTTACCGTTTATTCTTTTTGGTTATAGTACAATAATCAAAAAATTGCAAATATTTTCAGAGATTTTTTTGGGAATAGTGTAAAAAATATTTCTTGTCGCCTTGGGAGTTTTTGTTCTAGAAAAGAAAAGAGCGGACGCCGCCTTCCGCTCTTTATTTACTGTTTTGCGATATATTTTATCTATCATAGTCCTGTAAATACGCAACCAATCCTCTTCCTCCCATTATAATTCTTTTACCGAAGCGGTTGTTGTTTGTTATTAGTCGACTAAGTATTGGGTTTCCGAAAAGAGATAGGTTTAATTCTGCCCAAAACCATCTAACGCCATCTCCAATCGGAATACCTAGTAAAGCGTCAGCGCCACTATCCGCCGGCGCAACGAATACGCCACCGTAAGAACCGAGGTATAAGACGTTATGAATTTTACTTGACTTACCAGGCTTCTCCGGCAACTCTACTTTATCCCAGTCGTTACCGGATAGACTGTAGTAAAGCTGATTTTCTTCGCCTTTATACGCAAATCCAATGTGACCACCCACAAGGTTTCCAGGCATGAAATCCGAAGATTCACCGCTTCTTACATGCCTCCAATTTATACCATTTCCACTAGTACATATGTGCGTTATAGACTCACTATTAGTGAACTTAAGCACAAAATTTCCTCTGGCGTAAACAATTTCAATATCACCCAATTTTTTATCTTCGTAATCATAATTCCTGGAGCGAATAAGACTAAAGACACTATTATTCGGTTTTTCAATTTTTTCTTCCTGTTCATCGAGAAGAACCAAACCTGCAGTTGAAGCAGAGTGCTCTTGCCATGTACCATCTTTTGTTTTGGTAAACACGGTGCCATCTCCTGTTACCACTACATATTTACCGTCACCATAGGCCATCGTCTCGATGTGTTTGGCGCTATTTGTCCACGGCCTAAAAAATCGGGTCCATGCAATGCCGTCATCGCTAACGTAAATATTTTCGCTCTTCTCTACAAATTCGCTGCTGTTTTCCTTATATTCTTTCCTTGCTGCACCAAAAGCAAAAAATCTTCCATTTATGTATTTGACTTTTTTGGCGAAAATATTTTCGATGTCGTGCCAGCTATGACCTTCGTCTGTGCTGTACATAATATGGTCGTCAAAATAATGAGTATAAGAATGCCTTATTGCAACCAGCGTGCCCACACCATTACTGGCCATGAAAGTTGCCGAGTCCAAAGGAATTGGACGTGCATTTGTTTGTTGCTGAAAAACTCGCTTTTTTAGTTCCAGTGATACCACATGTCTGAAATATTGATGCTGCTGACGTTCAAATGTTTCTTCGCTAATTCCATAAAGATTCCTAATCCTTTTTTGAGCAGTTGTCAATGTGGAACCTTTGACAACATTTCTAGCCACCTTCAAATTAGCATCTCGATCAAGCCCTAAAAGACCATTTTCTACTTCAAAATTTTCGGGCACTGCAATTCCTCTATGCTCATTGACGGCATTTATTTGCGGCAGCAGCAGTAGCTGAGATACGCCTGCAACAAGTATTAGTATTTTTTTCATGACAATTCTCCTATGTTTTTGTTGTAAATGATGGAGTGACGTTCGACACAATTGCCAACGCCCCAGCAATAATCATCAAGTTATTGATTATTGTCACCGTTTATTCTTTTTGGTTATAGTGCAACAACCAAAAAAAAGCAAATATTTTAGAAAATTTTTTTGGAAAATAGCGTGAAAATTTACTTTTCGCCGTCTCGGGTGCTTTTATTCAAGAAAAGAGCGGACGCCGCTGCCGCCTTCCGCTCTTTTTAACACTTTTGCAATATATTTTATCTATAATTGCGCCCTAAAGCCTAAATCTTGCCCCTGATCTTCGGTTTTTTGTCCATCTATTATAATTTTTTTACCGACACAGCTGATATATCTTATATTTTGACTTCCTACCGGCATTCCGGAAAATGATATGTTTAAGTTTATCCAAGACCATGTAATGCCTTCTTTGCCCTGAGTGCCCAGTAAAGCATATTCGCCCCTATACGGCAGCGCAATGAACATGTCGCCGTAAAAGGAAGAAGCGACGTATAGGACTCTAGCAAATCCTTCTGACGTATGATCCACCTCACCGCCAGGCCACTCAGGCAACGTTACTTCAGCCCAGTCATTACCAGATGGGCTGTAATAAAGCCGGCTTCCTTCGCCTTTATACACAAATCCAAGAGGACCACCAACAATGCCTGAAAAGCAGAAGAAGCCTGGAAAATCCTCGACTTTTACCAACTTCCAACTTATACCATCTATACTGGTACAGATGAACACTTTATTCTCACCTTCGAATTTAAGCACAAAAACTCCTCCGGCGTAAACAATTTCAAT
>JAITQS010000029.1 GCA_031288795.1 Holosporaceae bacterium
GCCGCATCCAGCGTCCGAATGCAACGCCAGATTGTGCCCGCAGCGTTGTAAGCCGGAATCACCACGCTTAAAAATGGCGTCGCTGATTCAATTTTAGCAGATTCAATTTTATCGGAAAAATGATTTTTCATAGGTTGTAGCTCCTGTAGATCAGGAGCTGATTTGGACTCAGCGAGACGATCGTCCCTTTTTGACAAACTGGAGGGGGTAACTCATTGCTTTTCAATGGATTATCCATCGATATTTGCCCCTTACACCCATTTATCAAGATTTTCCGCATACCAAACTCCTCCAATTACATATTTCTGAAGTTATAAAGCAGAATCGTTAAAAGAAAGTTTAGAACCGGTATTCATGATTTAATGTAGATTTGCTAATATAGCAGTTGTTTTTTAGCTAAGAGGTTATGCATGAGATATCAGAGTGATTTAACAGATAATCAGTGGAAATTAATAAAAGATTATTTTTCAGTAGGAAATTACGGAAATCGTCGCAAACATTCAGTACGAGAGTTGATAAACGGCGTGTTTTACGTCGTTAAGAACGGTTGTCAGTGGAGGATGTTGCCGAAAGATTTTCCTCCATACTCTACGGTCCATACGTTTTACAGGAGGTGTAGGCTTAGAGGAATTTGGGAGAAAGTGATGTCAGAGCTGGAGAAGAGAGACTGACTGCGGAATGGGCGAAAGGAAGATATCACAAGGATGGGTGATTCTTGCAAAACGATGGATCGTAGAAAGGACTTTTGGCTGGCTTAACCATTTTCGACGATTATCTAAAGATTATGAAATATCAACAAAATCTGCCGAAAATATCATTATAATCGCTCATTTAATAATCCTTATGCGAAGACTCTAATTCCATGAATACGGGGTCTTAATTCATTATAGAGGAATGCAATACATGATGGTCTTGAACAAATTTTCACGTTATTTCCCTAAATTTTTTTTAAAAATATTTGCATTTTTTTATTATTGCGCTATAATCAAAAAGAACAAATGGTGACTATAATCAATAATTTGGTGATTATTGTTTGAGCGTTGGCAGTTGTGTCGAGCGTACTCTCCACCACCATCCATAATAAAAACACAGGAGAATTGTCATGAAAAAAATATTAATGTTTGCTGCATATGCATCTCAGCTACTGCTGCTACCGCAAACAAACGCCGTCAATGAGACAAAAAAAGAAATTATAGTATCAAAAGATTTTGAAGTAAAAAATGGCCTCCAAGGATTTGATCGAGATCTTTATTTGATGGTGGCTAAAAAGGTTGCCCAATATTCCCGGCCGGAACATGCCGTAAATAACATTAGGAATCTTTTGGGAATTAGTCAAGAAACATTGGCACATAAAAACCATAACAAATTCGAATATATGGTATCACCGGAACTAAAAAAACAAATTTTTCAGCGACCAATGGAGGCAAGCAAAATACCTCTATGGACAAACAGTATTGCTAGAAATGATATAGATACACTCGTCGCAATAGGTTATTCCAGTAATTTGCGGGGCAACTGTCTTATGTACAGCAGAGATGAAGGTGATAGCTGGCAAAACACCAATATTTTTGCCAAAGAAGTCAAATATATAAATGGAAAATTTTTCGCTTTTGGCACAGAAAGGATAAAAAATAAGAAAGAAATAGATATTTTTAAGGAAAGAGTAGATATCTCCGTTAGCAATGACGGCATTACGTGGACCCCATTTTTTGAGCTGTCGAAAAGTAATGGGACCTTTTTTGGCAAATCCCCACACAGCAGTACATTTCATAATCCCCCTCTCCCAGACATCGATATATCTAGGAAAACCCCATACACCAATGTAATGGCCTATGGCGATGGCAAATATATAATGGTAACGGGAAATGGAACAGTGCTTACCAAAACAGAACATGGTGAAGAATGGAAAAAAAACTCTACTGCAATCACTGACTTTGTCCCCCTCGATGAAAAGGATACAAAAATTTGGGAAAAATGGAGTTATAAAACTCCTACCCTCGTCTATTATGACCCGGAGGATAAAAGATTGAAGGATGCTGAAATTATTTACGCCAGAGGAAACTTTGTGCTTAAGTTCAGTTATAGGAATAAAACGCACTTCTGTACCAGTAAAGATGGTATAATTTGGAAGCACGTAAAAAGCGATAATTTTTCAAACTTCATAGCCCGAAACCTTGTTGGTGGTTCCCGTGGATTTGCGTATATAGGCGAGGAAAACCAGCTTTACTACAGCCAATCCGGTGACACCTGGGCCAAAGTAAAGTTGCCTGCAGAGCTTGATAAACCTGGATATTTTAATAAAGTCATATATCTCGATTCTTCCTTTTACGGCAACATGTTTATTGCACTAGCGACCTATGGCAATTATGCTTTACTGGGTATTCCAGCAGCAGATGACATTAAATGGTCTTGGACGAAATTAAAAATATCCCTTTTCGGAAGATCAATAGAAAGCCACAATATACAATATATCAACTGTGTCGGTAAAAAAATTATAATAAAAGGACAAGATATGTGTTTGCAAGACTTTAGGGCGCAATTATAGATAACAATATATTAAAAGAAAGTTTAAAAAACATCCAGCAAAAGCGGCGGCGACATTTCCCCCAAATTCCCTAAGCAAAATCTAAAAGCTCCCGGACCTGCGACGCCTCCATCGGGAATTAGGCAACTGCTTGCGGATGAGAAATAGTGAGTCCCTTTTCATTGAACAAATAGCATTTTTCCATTTTTATGCCAAGATATACCTGGTCACCGGGCTGTTCCGTGATATTTCTCCGGACTCTTATGGATAGCTGCAATTTATCGTCCAGCATGACATGCATATAGCCGTCCCCCCCAAGATTTTCCGCCAGACAAACGATTCCCTTCAGCTTATTTTCTGAAAATTGTGTGGTCACCGATTGCACCTCTATATCTTCCGGCCTAACGCCAATGGCATATTTGTTCGATTTACTAAATTCTAGATTTTCCTTTGTCCTCAATGTCAATTCATCACCGGATAATAGCTTAAATACGGATAAATTTTCATTGCTTTTGATAAAATTGGCTTCCAGGATATTTATTTCACTGGACCCGATAAATTTAGCCACAAAGGTGTTTACCGGCGAGTTGTATAATTCCAGCGGAGATCCCTCTTGCTCTATGATTCCGTCTCTTATGACGACGATTTTATCGGCGAGGGTCATGGCTTCCGCTTGATCATGAGTAACGTAGACCATGGTGGTTTGCAGCTGTTTCTTCAGTTTTGCCAGCTCATAGCGCATCTGACACCGGAGCGACGTGTCAAGATTGGAGAGCGGCTCGTCAAAGAGAAAAGCGTAGGGATTCCTTACGATAGCCCTTCCAATGGCCACTCGTTGTCTCTGTCCACCGGAGAGTTCCTTAGGTTTCCGGTTCATTAAATGGTCTATTTTCAATATTTTAGCCGCTTCCAGAACCCGTTCCTCGATGGCGTCTTTTTTTAGTTTTCTTACCTGGAGAGCAAACGCCATGTTTTCAAATACCGTCATGTGAGGATATAGCGCATACGATTGAAACACCATTGCTAAACCCCGGCCGGCCGGCGGAACGCCGTTCACGCATTTATCGCCGATAAAGATGTCACCGCTAGATATTTCTTCGAGTCCGCAGATTAATCGCAGAATCGTCGACTTGCCACAGCCGGACGGACCAACCAAAACCGTGCATTTGCCGTCTTCGATCGTTAAACTGATGTCCTTTATCACTCGGCTATCACTGAAGTGCTTACTTACATTCTTTAAAACAATGGATGCCATACTAAAAACCACTATTGCTGTGCATGAATTAATATAGTATTTACATGATACACAATCAAGAACTGATTTTTGTGTCAGTTTCACCTACTACTCTACGTGAATCATTATTAAAAAATAACTTGCAAAATGCTTCATACTTTAATAGATTTATAGCACATTCTGAAAGAAGCGGGTGTAGCTTAATGGTAAAGCTTTGGCCTTCCAAGCCAATGACGTGGGTCCGATTCCCATCACCCGCTCCATTTATTTGTTTCATCTCCGGCGGTTCCTCACCGATCATCACCTAATATCAACTAAATATGAGGAGAAGAAAGATCGATTTCCATTAATTTATCAAATATTTTTCTGGCGATGGGAGCGGCAACTTTGGCTCCTCCCCCTCCGTGTTCTATAAAAACCGCAACCACATAACGGGGATTTTTATGGGGAGCGACGCCGGCAAAAAATGCATGATCTCTCAGATGCCACGGAAAATTTTGCTGACTTACGCCGGCATCTCCCGATTTTATTTTTCTCACCTGGGAGGATCCGGTTTTTCCTGAAATTCCGTAGTCGGCTTTGCAGGAGCGCACCGCCGTACCGTTCCAGGAGTTGCACGTCTGATAGAGAGCATCTCGAATAACTGCCGCATGCTTGGCATTTAGGGGATTTCGTATTTTTTTCCCCGATTCATCTACACTTTTTATGAGGGTGGGAGCGAAATTATAGTCGTTGGAATACAATTTTCCCAACATGACAGCCGTTTGCAGCAGGGTAGCCAGCAGAGCCCCCTGCCCTATGCTGGTGATGAGTGTTTCATAGGGTTTCCAGCTGCAGCCGTAGCGCAGCAATTTCCATTTTTTACTGGGAAGCAGGCCGGAGTTTTCGTTGGGGAGCTCGAGGTCGGTTTTTTTTCCAAAGCCGAATTTTTCGGCGTATTCCACAATTTTATCTATGCCCAATTTTTTGGATACCTCGAAGAAGAAACAGTCGCAGGACATGCTGAGGGCATCGGACACATTTACGCGTCCATGGCCCTGTCTATTCCAGCAATGGAAGGAGGCGTTGTCCAGAACGATTTCACCGGAGCAGAGAAACGTATCAGATGGAGTGATGATGCCTTCACTCAGTGCGGCAAAAGCCACCACTATTTTAAATAGCGAACCGGGCGGATATGTGCCAGCGATCGCTCTGTTCATAAGAGGTCGAAGCGGATCATTGAGCACGGAGCTCCACTGGTCTCGATTTATTTTGGAGGCAATCAGATTGGTATCGAAGCCCGGAACCGACACCAGAGCGATTACTCCGCCATCTCTAATGTCTAGCACAACGCAGGCTCCGGCTTTTTCTTCTGCTATAAGATCGAAGGCGTACTTCTGCACATCGGCGTTCAGGGTAAGAAGGATGTCATTTCCGTTGGTGGGAGCCTCTTTCTTGAGAATGCGTATTTTTCTACCAACGGCGTTAATCTCCGTCTTTACATTACCGATTTTTCCGACTAATTCTTCGTTTTTGAACAATTCTATGCCAATTTTGCCCGTTAGAATCTGCAGATTGCCCTCACTTTTGGCGGCGTAGCCGATCACATGGCTGAATTCCAACGGCATGGCATACTCGCGCACATACACATGATCTATGGATACATAATTTAATCTATAAAGAATCAGCGATAATCTTGCGTATTCATCCCAGGAGAGCCCGTCTTTTACGATTATGGGAGCGTATCTGGGAGCTTTTTTCCGCAGATTCAGCAGATCTTCTTTTTCATTTTTTTCCAAAGCGATACATGTTTCCAGCAGCTTGAGATTTTCCAGAAATACATTTTCGGCGCAGGATTCCAGCGTCAATTTATATTTATATTTATTGCCGGCGATCAGTTTACCGTCCACCGTGAATATGCGTCCGCGTTTTGGCAGCAGCGGCCACAGTCTTATTCTGTTTTTTTCCGAGAGCATGGCGTATTTGTGATGGCAATCCACCTGCAGAAAATACAAATTGTACACCAGTGTTCCCATCAGCAGCAGCACCATCGATAGCACAATTTTTATGCGCAGTTGAATTTCTTTTTTAGCGTTGTCGTTATGCAGCATATTTATTGTCTCTAATTTTTCTCCTGGCGAAGGCTATTAGAAAGCAGCAGCTACACTGCAGCATAACCATAAGCAGGCGCATTAGGTGATGGTACCAATCGAACGAACTTTCTCCGCAAATGGTCACGACGGCAAAGGCAAGGCATTCGGACATGCCAAACAAAACACAAAAATAGCAACTTCTCCAGATGATTCCGGTGTTCAGCAGCAAAGATCTAAAACGGTTTATGACCAGATATATCAGAGAATATTGAAAAAACAGTCCTCCCATAAATTGATGTGCTCCCATGTCTAGCATTAGCGATGTCGTAAATATCGTGGGCATTGTCACCAGTTGCGGACGCGCCAGAGTAGTCATAAAAACAAAACAGAAAAAAAGATCAATGGAAAAATCGACGGAAATCAGCGACAAGAACGTAAATACCGACGTAATTGCGACAGTCTTCTTTAATGTCAAAGGGATGTTGTATTTCATTTATTTTTTTTCAGAATGCTCACATATGTCGTTTTGTTAAAATTTACAAACGGAACAACATAGTAGGATCCATCTTCCTCTTTTATGATTTTTCCAACGGGGATTCTATCACGAAAAATGTTGCCGTATCCAGAGGTCTCGGCGATGTCTTCTTCATTGATGGAAATGTCTTCGTAGATCATAGATATTTTCAGAGTGTTTGTGTTGTCGCCGCTTACGATGGCATTAACCATGTCCTCACCGATTTTTACCGGCACATTGGAGTTGGTGTCGGTGATGAGCATGACCTTGCTCCAGTTTTGGTCGACCTCCACGATTCTGCCCACCAATCCGTTGGCGTTAACCACGACGTCGTCCAGTGATACGCCCTCGGCGGCACCGGCTTCCACAATAAACGATCGCATATAGTCGTTGGAAAAAGATCGCAGTACGCGCGCAACGCAAACATTGTTTCCCACGTGTTCTTTTAGGGAAAGCAGGCTGCGTAATTCGTCGTTTCCCCTCTCCAAACAGGTCAATTCGTCAATTTTTCTTTGCAATTTCAGGTTTTCTTTTTTTAAATCCGCAATAATTGCATTTGTTTCGCCGCTGATGGCCAAGTGGAATCCGGTGATTCCATCGGCAAGACTATTGGTTATTTGGTTCACACAAACCACCACTGACATAAAAAAATTTTGCATTTGGTTCGTCAATCTGTTGCCGGATACCGAATGCAACGCCCCAACAATCAGTACATAGAGAAAAAATTCCACAAGGGAATTTTTTCTTTTAAATTTTCTCAAGAAACTAGATGGATTCCCCTTAAATTCATTTAGTTTTTGTTTTTTTTTTACCATGAAGCTCTAATCTCGCCTACTTAGGAATTTTAGTAAGCGCAGCAGACACAGAAAAAGATTAATGAAGTCCAAATACAGTAAAAGAGCTCCGAAAATGGCTTTTTTCTCACCAATTTCGGAATGATCGGATTCCAGATAATAGCTTTTTATGCGCTGTATATCATAGGCAGTTAACCCGGTAAATACCAAGACTCCAATGGCGGATATCACAAACGAAGCCATGTCATTCATTATAAATATATTTACAATTCCGGCAATGACAATACCCACGAGTCCCATAAACAAAAAGGAACCCCAGCTTGTGAGGTCTTTTTCGGTGGAGTATCCGTATACTACCATCGCTAGAAACATGGACGATGTAACAAAAAAAGTACTGATCAGAATGCTGGCCGAAGAAAACGCAACGATAACTGACAGCAGAGCTCCAAGCAGGGCCGCATAAATGAAAAATAAGGCTTTCGCACTTTCCGCAGATATGCGATTTATTCGATATAGCAGGTATTGAGCCACGCCAAAGGGTATCAGCGAAAGCAGGATTGACACTGTGGGATGGAGAGTTAAAAACAATATAAATGCATTTGATAGACTCATTATATATGCGACGACGGCCGTTATCAGCAGTCCGGCGGTCATGTGGAAAAACACACTGAGCATATATTTACGGAGTCCGACGTCTAAAGTACGCGTATAGTCGGTCCGAGACCGTTTCAATTCCATTCTCATATCATTCTCCAAAAATTATTCTGGTTTGATTATAATAGAAATTCATAATTTTGTCTACCAAATCTTGCTGCCCTACGAATTAAATAATGAAAATTAAGCTCGGTGTCGCGCAGGACGTCATCCACCGAATACCATTTTAGAGACTGATGCCTAATGGCTTTTTCTCGCCATCGACTTCGTCAAATCCGTTGCTCAGATCCTCATCATGTACAGGCAGTATACTGCGGTCTTGCGCTACATTTTTCCTCGTTCTTGCAAGGAAAATCTCATTAGGCAACAGTCTCTTTTATCCAAGAAATGTCCAAAAAACGTTAACGAGCGCAAAATTAACGAAAATTTTACAAATTTTTCCTAATAGCCATGGGATCATACTCTAGAATATCAACCGGAGATCTCGAGCGGCATTTTGGAAGGCGCTTTTTTTGAATTCCACAATGGAATCAAGCAGATCTTTTACGGGCATCCAGCACCAGCGGGAAAATTCCTGATTCTCAAAGGTTTGCAGATTTATTTCATCCTCGTGGCCGATAAATTCAAGTAGAAAAAATTTTACATCCTGTCCCGCATAAACCGTTCCGTATTTTTTGGTGAGGGCGAGTTTTATGTGATCCGGATAGTCATATTTGTAGGAATTACCGGTCCAATCGATGATTTTCACGGACTTAATTCCAGTTTCTTCGTACAATTCACGGATTGCGGCGTCAAGATATTGTTCACCGGTGTCCACTCCTCCCTGGGGAATTTGCCAGGCGTCGGGGCAATGGAAGCGTTCAGCGGCAAACACCACCGCCGAACCGAGACTGTCGCCTAATGGCTTTTTTTCACGGCCGGACCTTTGTAGGAAAATTGCGACGCATTTTCTATAGACTTCATTCATGTTTTTTTATCACTGAACTAATGGGAGCGATAACATAATTTTCGTGTTTGGATACCGCCGTTAGAAAATCTGGTAATTTATTGAGATGTATGAAAAATATTTTACCATCGCTATCGTCGGATATCTCCAAAACGGATTTTGAATCGAACTGCACCGACGCATTGGCATGTATGACTCCTATATCCGACGACAGTGTCTGGAGGATATCGTTTGTTTTTTCGAGATCAAGAAAGGCCAGTCCTTTTTTGGAAAGCTCTTCTAGAATTACCGTAATATCTTTTGTGGACTTCGTCAACAGAGTAGGAGAAGTATTGGCAATGCCTATAATATACTTGGAAACCGCCAGCAGGTGCATTAATTTATCCACGGTATCTTCGCTATTGGAGTTGGCCAAAAATGGCGCTATTTCGTTTTTTTGATTAACAGCCGTCGATGCCTGCGTGGGAATTTGCAAAAACGCCTCATGGCCCGCATTATGTATCATTTTCACCACACCGGAGACGTTATCAAGATAATGCGGCAGCACAAAGGTCGCCCGGGAAGTTCCCAATATTTTGAGGGCGTGCGGCAGATATTCCACAGACTCCGCCTCCACATATATAACGAGGCAGGCTTTTTTCTTGCCGGTATCCGGGAATTTCGCCGAATAGGCATCGAAAACCCGATCTCCGTCCGGGGAAATTTTCGGCAGAAATCCATATTTTGTTTCCTCATAAAAAAGATCGTCGTCGTTTTTTTCCGAGGGGGCGTCGGTATTTGCGGAGACATTTTTTTCTTCTTTTATCTCGACTTCGTCAACATTGACATCGCAGAGCATGTCTTTATTTATAAAGATCCTATACTGATAGCCAGACGAAGATGTTTTTTGAGCGTCATAATGACATTTAGTCCCCCCCAAAAAAGCCACCACAAAAATCGCAAAACTGCTCCAGGCGAAAATCAGTCTTTTATTTTTCATGTATTTTATTTTCCATAGATTTAAATTTTTCCACAGCTTTTATGGTATCAAAAGCTTTACTGAGCTGGTAATCTCTTTCGATTCTTTCTTTTAGGGGCAATTTTCTATAGGATATTTCTAGTTCGTCGTCGTTTTCTTCGTCTAAATTTTTTTTATCCGTGGATTTTTTTTGGCTCAGGGCATCGAAGGATTTTTTATTCATTTCTTCGGTTATTTTTTTATTTTTAGCTTTTTTATCGGCATCCAGAGCGTTATTTAGGATTTCTTCCCTTACGACGAACATATGTTCTGGTTTTTTTATGAAAGCGAAATCGGCTTCGATGTCCGGAGTGATACCATTTGCCTGAATGCATTCGCCGCAGGGAGTGTAGTGCTTAGCGATGGTCAGTTTTATGGCGGTTTTGTCGGACAGCGGAACGACCTTTTGCACGGATCCTTTTCCGAAAGATCTGGTTCCCACGATTATGCCACGTTTATTATCTCTCATGGCGCCGGCGAAAATTTCCGGAGCAGATGCAGTTCCACTATTTATCAGCACCACGATGGGTTTGCCTTTGCTTAGATCTCCTTTGGAGGCGAAGAAATCTTTGCTATTTTCTTGGGTTCTTCCGCGGGTAGACACTATTTTTCCACCATCGAGAAAAATGTCCGATACGGATACGGCTTCGTCCAGGAGTCCGCCCGGATTATTGCGTATGTCGATGACGAGTCCGTATAACTTGCTGAAGTTAGCATCTGCAATGAATTTTTTTAGATTTTGGGTGGTATTTTTATCGAAGGTCGAGATTCTAACGTAGCCGATATTGTCCAAAATTTCGGTTTTGACGGATTCGATTTTTATTATATCTCTTTCTATTTCCACGTCAAAAAGCGATTTTTCTCCTCTTTTTATTTTTAATTTGACTTTTGTTTTGGGCTCTCCCCGGAGTTTTTCCAAAGCTTCCTCGGAGGAAATTCCGCTTATTAATTCGTCATTTATATAGACAATGAGATCTCCGGCTCTCAATCCTGCTTTTTCAGCCGGAGTGTCGTCAATGGGGGAAATAATGCGGATGAAGCCTTCATCCATCATGATTTCGATTCCCAGTCCGCCGAATTCGCCATCCGTTTGGGTGCGCAGAGAGGCGAACGCCTTTTCGTTCATGTAGCCGGAATGGGGATCCAGCGACGATAATACTCCCGAAATGGCCTTTTCCGTTATTTCTCCATCCTCCAGTTCATTTACATATTCGGATCTAATGAGCCCAAATATCATCTGAAGGAATACCATATATTGCATATCTTCCGGAACATTTTTCTTGATGTTTTCGGGGATGACCAGTCCGCACTTGGCGTTGCTTTGGCCTCGGGCGGTTTCACCTTGGATTTCCTGTATGCCGTCCTCTGATGATTTCCAGTCGTGTATTTTTTTCACACTATTTTTAAGCGAACCTCCGGAGCAGCTGCTACCGAGTAATATCCCCATCATTAAAAACAAAGAAAATTTCATTTTTGTCATTTACTTTCCTTTTTCTATCGATTGCAACATCCACTGTCGAGGATCCAGAGGTTCTCCGGATTTTTTCAACTCCATTTTTAGTAGAGGATTGGCCAGTGCATTTGCATTCATTTTCCCGACGTAATCTCCGATTTCAACAACGTCGCCGGTGGACGCAAATAGCTGATCCATTCCATACACAAATATACGATACTCTCCATTGCTTACTATCATCATATTACCGTAATTTAGGAATTTTCCAGCAAATACTATAAGTCCGTAGGCCGGAGATATAACCATCGCCCCCGGACGCGTCTCAAATGAAATATAGTATATCATTTCATTGTTGGGGTTTTTATCTCCAAATTCCGTGATAACCTTGCCACAAACCGGATAGCTCAAGGCTAAATTGGTAGAAATTTTTGTGTTTTTCAATACGCCAATGATATTTTCCGCCTCCAGCTCGGCATCCAGCTCTTCTATGGACTCGGACTTCGACGCAATGTGGTAAACAACGTCATTTTGTATGATATTTTCTTCGCGTTTTTTGGCGATAATGGCTGATTTTTCATCTATTTTCTTCAGCAGACTCTCGTACTCGTCAACGGCATTTTTCGACTCTTCCTGGAGGGATTTCTTTTCATTTTTCAAAAGTACCATCTCGGAACTGGTTTTTCCCAATTGCTTTTCGATGGATTTAAAATATGAAACAAAATTTTTAATGATTACGGAACATCTTACGAAATCATTTTTGTTATTTCGACAATTTATCGCAAGTATTTTGGAAAATCTCTCGATGTCAAAAAGGACCGTAAAACATCTGGTAAGCATTTCGTACATATTTTTCACCACCGGAGCCGAAACCTTTTCTTTTTGATTTACGGCCTCGATTTCCGCTTCGATTTTTGTGATTTTTTGTTCCAGTTCCAGGGCTTTTTTGCAGAAATTCCTCATTTCCTGAGTCTGGATACTCGATATTTTTTTGGCGCTGGAATTGGCCGCTTCGGAGGCGTTGGGAAGACAAAAAAACATCGCTAGAGCAAAAACAGCCCCAATATGCATCACAAATCTAAAAAATGAGGGAAGCGTAAAAAATCTATTCATTCAACAATGGTCTCCCCACAGAATGATACACAAATCCAGAAGTCTTCATTTCCAGAGGCGAATACATGCTTCTCAGGTCGACCATCAGCGGATTCCGCACGCGACGCCGGAGTTCTTTCAAATTGATTGCCTTGAATTCTGCCCAGTCGGTAAGTATGACAATAAGATCCGCGTCATTGCAATTGTCGTATACGCCGGAGCTCCACTCGGCATCTTTAAAAATACTTTTGGCAGATTTTGAAAAAGAGGGATCATATATTTTTACATTAGCTCCGTTTTCCAGTAGATAATTTACTATGCCAATGCTAGGACTGTCCCGCATATCGTCGGTATTAGCCTTAAATGTTACTCCCAGTACCGATATATTTTTATTTTTTACATCGTTCTGGCAGACGTTCATAATTTTTTTGATCATTTTATTCTGTCTAGCGCGGTTGGATTTTATGGTTTCGTCCACCAGAGGCATATCCACACCAAGTTTTTTTGCGAAATCGCTGAGGGCAGACGTATCTTTAGGAAAGCAGGAGCCTCCGTATCCGGGACCGGCCTGCAGAAATTGTGCCCCGATTCTTTTATCCAGCCCTATGGCATGGGCGACTTCCTTGATGTCACCGCCACACCGTTCGCACAAATTGGCTATTTCATTTATGAATGTGACCTTCATGGCCAGAAATGCGTTGGCGGCGTATTTGGACATTTCCGCCGTTTCCAAACTTGTAAACAAAATAGGAACGCTCAACATATATAATGGACGATAGGCACGAGCCAAGGCTTTTTCGGCCTTCTCGCTCTCGACGCCGAGGATTATTCGATCCGGATGTAAAAAATCTTCAACCGCGGCTCCTTCTCGCAAAAATTCCGGATTGAATGCTATATCTATGTTCCAGCCATTTTCCAGCAGGAACTTCTTTACAGCTCGGGTTGTTCCCACCGGTACTGTGGATTTTATCACCAGTGTGGCATGCTTGTTTAGATGCGGAGCGAGGGTACTGACGGCACTATAGACGTAGCTCAGGTCAGCACTACCGTCGGATTTGCTCGGCGTCCCAACGGCAATGAAAACGAGATCCGCGTCTTTCACACCCGCCGCAACGTCGGAGGCAAAAGATAACCTACCGGCTCTCATATTTTTTCCCATGAGTTTTTCCAGACCATCTTCATAAATGGGAACCACACCTTTCTTCAGTTCTTCGATTTTGGATACATTATTGTCAATACATATGACATTAAAACCAAAATCCGAAAAACACACTCCCGAGACTAGACCTACGTATCCCGTGCCAACAACTGTAATTTTCATTGCTAGATCCTCTATTTTCGATGCTTCCAAATCCTGGTAAACACCAAGGATTCTTTGCTCATTTATCGTTTTCACGTCTCCCAAAAATAATACCACAGAGAAAAATACCATAATCTTTCGTATATACATACTACCACACTCCATTTGCCATCCAACAACAATTAATAGCGGTAATTTTTATTACCGAATATCTTCATAAAAATTTCTTATAATGCTTGACAACTTTTCATCTTTACTTGACACGTGCAAAATTGCCTCCAGCAGTCCTCCCTGTGATCCGCAATCGAATCTTTTTCCTTCAAATTTGAATCCCGTAAGACCGTGGGTAGGAATCATTTGCCGCAGAGCGTCCGTCAGCTGTATTTCATTTTCTACTCCCGGCTTTAAATTTTCCAAAATGTCGAATATTTCGTGTGTTAGTATATACCTTCCAACGATGGCATGGGTAGATTTTGCTTTTTCCACCGAAGGTTTTTCGTCAACAGATCGAGCGATGATGGTTTTATTATTTTCTCTTTCCACCTCCATAATACCGTATTTGTTAACATCTTTCCGGGGAACATTCATGACGGCGGCCATGTTTGATCCATCATAGTGCTTTATCATTTCACCGATGCAGGAGCTGCTATGCGATATATAATCGTCGGCGCTTATGACGGCAAACGGCTCGCGATTCACCAAATGCCTCGCGCACAACACAGCGTGTCCCAGGCCCCGCGGCTCCCCCTGACGCACATAACAGAAGCTGCATCTGCTGGAGTCGAAACTCTCCATATGAGTCAGTACGTGATCGCAATAATCCTCTATGGACGTTTTTCCATGACGCGTAACAAATATAAATTGCTCTATTCCCGCCCCCAGCGCTTCTTCAAATGCATATTGTATCAGAGGTTTTTCGAGAATCCCGAGCATTTCTTTAGGAATGACCCTGGTGATTGGAAAAAATCTAGTCCCCAATCCACCAACTGGAAATATAACTTTGCGTATGTTCATGTTAGCTTCCATCTGCAAGAACGCAGCTATAATAGCCGGATACAGCTTTGTAATCAATACAAAATGAAACTTTTGAGTAAACTTCGAGCACAAAAAGTACCAAATGCTAAAATTTCTGCTATGATCATACGTTAGTTTTTATTAATTAGTGGAAGCATATGAAGTTTTCTAGTAGTGCAATTGACACCGTCATACCAACCTGTATTATTGGCCCTCTGAAGCTGCTGCAGGGTGACAGCTCAGAATTAGTTTCTATCCCCATGGCGACATTTGAAACTCCCCTTTGGCATTCGACAAAGCGAGGAGCACTGGTGTCGCAGAAGACGGACGGCATTAGGGTTGCACTTTTGGCTGATGCCATGACCAGGTCCGTTATTCTGGAAGCCAATGATCTGGCCGGAGCGGTGTCAGGCGCCAATTGGATCAAAAACCACCAGCGTCATATGAGCGACATCGTAAGCAGCAGCAGTCGATTTGCAAAACTAGAGGCCCTACATGTAGAAATCGTCGGACGAATGATCTATTTGCGGTTATCCATGGCAACCGGAAATGCTTCGGGTCACAACATGGTCACAAAAGCTGCAGATTTAATCATAGATTACGTTGTTTCCCACCATAGCGGGTTGAAATATGTATCGATTTCCGGCAATATCTGCACAGATAAGAAAGCATCGTCAGTTAATGGTATTTTGGGAAGAGGGAAATGTGTTTCCGCAGAAATTTTTGTACCCCGTAATGTCTGCGCATCTATCTTAAAAGCTACGCCGGAACAAATCGTGGAGCTTAACCTAAAAAAAAACCTGGTGGGCAGCATATTATCCGGAGGGGTACGCAGCGCCAACGCCCACTATGCCAACGTGGTGCTGGCAATTTTTTTGGCCACCGGACAGGATGCCGCCAACATCGTAGAAGCGTCTCAGGGAGTCACATTTGCAGAGGTCAATACTGATGGGATGTTGTATTTCTCGGTAAATCTTCCCAATATAATAGTTGGTACCGTAGGCAATGGGAAAAACCTCGATTTTGCCCGAAAAAATCTTGAGTCAATGGGATGTTTCTCGGACGCCCCGCTTTCTTCCCAAAGACTGGCAACGCTGGTGGCGGCGACGGTGTTGTGTGCGGAGCTCTCGCTCATGGCGGCTCAAACCAATCGCGGCGAATTAGTCAGAGCCCACGAAAAATTGGAGAGAAATTCATGAAAATCGGTATTGATTCAATTGCATTTTCCACCTCGAGGTATTTTCTTAAGCTTAAAACCCTCGCCGCTCATCGTGGCGTAGAATTTGAAAAATATTCCCACGGCATAGGACAAATTGCGATGTCCGTGTTTCCGCCCAGCGAAGATATCGTGACCATAGCCATTGACGCTGCTCGAAAAGCCATTGCCCAGATTGAAAATATAGCCGCCATCGATTTTCTAATTTTTGCAACGGAATCATCCTTCGATTTATCCAAGGCGGCAGGAATATATGTGCATCATTTTTTAAAATTAAGAGAAGATTGCCGCGTGATAGAAATTAAGCAGGCTTGCTATTCGGCAACGGGAGCTCTGCAGTTGGCGAAGTCCTACGTGCGTGAAAATCATAACTCAAAGGTGCTGGTAATTGGATCCGACATCGTAAAATATTCGCCCGGCAGCTCCGGAGAACCGACTCAGGGGGGAGCAGCCGTTGCATTCCTGGTATCCGCTGATCCACAAATCATGATCATCGAAGACGGATCCGGAGTGCACACCAACGATATCATGGATTTCTGGAGACCAATTTCCGAAAGCGAAGCGCAGTTCGATGGAAAATTATCGGCATATAATTACTTGAAATCCCTGGACATATCCTTCAACAGGTATCTGGCGAAAACCAACAGAAACATTTCCGCCATTGATTACGTCTGCTTCCATGCGCCGTTTGGAAAAATGGCCCAAAAAGGAGCGCTCCAAATCAAGTGGCCTAATCCCCTGGACGACACTCTGCTCTACAACTCTGCCATTGGCAATAGCTGTTCCGCCTCCCTCTACATCTGCTTGACGTCGCTGCTGGATCACTCCAAAGCACCGCTGGAAAACAAGCGCGTCGGACTCTATAGCTACGGCTCCGGAAGTGTCGCAGAATATTTCAGTGGCATAATCGCAGAAAAATATAGATCCATCATTACTCCGGAGGAAAATCAGCGGCTCCTGGCATCCCGAAAAGAAATTTCATTCGAAGAATATGAACTGTTTTGCAGCAATTCATCTGATTCCGCAAACAAAACCTACGAAAATTCCGGCGCTGTCAGACTAAAGTCCCTAGAAAATAAAAAAAGAATATACGTCGAAAATTAATCGTTGCCGATGACGTAATTTTTGTGTAATTTGCAGAAGGGAGACCATTGCATAATGGATTTTTCTTGCAAGACCCCAGTGTACTGGTTGTACATGAGGATCTGAGCAACGAATTTGACGAAGTCGATGGCGAGAAAAAGCCATTGGGCAATGGTCTCGATGATAGTGTTTGCGGTCGTAGCTCAGCTGGATAGAGCACGAGATTCCTAATCTCGGGGTCGTGGGTTCGAATCCCCCCGATCGCACCACCTAGAGTTTCAGCAAAAAATGATGATCTGAAGAGGCTGTTGCCTAATGAGATTTTTCTTGCAAGAGCGAAGAAAAACGTAGCGCAAGACCGCTGACAATTTTCTTTAAACAATGCTCTAAGTTAAGGAACCAAAATCACCGCAAAAATGGGAGTTCCATCCATTCAAGTTTGAAGTACTTCAAGGTTCATGAAGCGCCCCTTCACGAGTGGAGAGGCGGGCCTCGCTAGGCTATTTTTGTCATCCAGATTAGGTCAATTTCGGATTTTTTTATTTTTAGAAAAAAAATAATCGAATATTAACAATTATCGTTGTATAATTAGTATAATATAAATATAGCATTTACCATGCGCAAAGATTGTTCGCCGAAGGGAGCTTCCGGGCGACACATAATTGCGCATAATTGTTTTTTTAATTAAATGGAGACAAATATGAACAAAAAAAAATGCACGCTACTGTGCTATCTGGTCGCTCTAAAC
>JAITQS010000006.1 GCA_031288795.1 Holosporaceae bacterium
ACCACAATCGTCGATTCAGGCGCAACTCTGGTCCAGAAATACACTGGAGCCCTGGCCGGAGAGATCATCGAGAACTCTGGCACCATAATAATCTCTAGCGGATATACCTGCACTATTTCAGATGGATGCAAAATCACAAACTATAAAACAACGTTTGAAGAGGACAAAACCGTTAAACCAGTGACTTGGACAGTCACTGATTACGACAAGGAAGAGGAAGATTATGACTTTTATGCAGAGCACCCTGGCGAGGAATATCATAAAAAAGCCGCTTTCTACGATCTCGTGAACGACACTGAAATTAAAAAATTCTACGAAATCGGCGGTGGAAAAGTACTGGTTGAAAAAGATGCCACTGTAAAAAATAAAAAAAATGAAAGTGGTGATACGGTGCGTTTGGAAGATTTGGTACCTGGTGTCATAACTAACGAATATCCGAAATATCTGGGACTCAATCTAAAAGCAGAAAAACCCGATGAATGGCAAGATGTGGCACTGAGAATCCCGGATATAGAAACAAAGCTAAGAATCGCCCTAGTGGACGATCCCTCCACCAGCTCCTCAGATCCGCATGGAACGAGAGCGGTGGGAACCTACACTCTCGGCGCGTCGGAATTTGCCGGATCCATCTACAGCACCGAAGGATATACCGAATACGACTCCAGCACGCACAGAGGCAAAGTAGCAGACGTCAATGAGAACATCGTGGTGGCCCACAACGGCAACATCAACTACTCCGGCGATAATTCCTGGTACAACGGCGTATTCGAGATAAAAAGTGGCGTCGCCGACATCCTCACCGAAGGCGCCATGTTCGGCGGATACATAAACCTAAACTCAGACACAACATTAATCTGGCGCGGCGGTCCAAAAGACCCGAATAACAAGCCCACCATCACTATGGCCGACCATTCACGCCTCAGGTTTATCATTCCGGCAGACAACCCAGACAATAAAATATTCTCCGTCTATGGCGAAATAAAGACCCTCCCCTCAGAAACGAGCACCGCGGAAGTTAGCATCGAATCCGGTAAGATTTTTATCAAAAACGACTGCTCGGGCTTCAAAGGCAAAGTCGTTGTGAGTCCAGACGCTACCCTCTGCATCAGAACAGACGAAGGACACAAAGGAAAAATGTTCGGCGGAACCCTCGAAGTTAAAGATGGTGGAAAAATATATGTAAATACAGATAGTGGCTTGAGCCCCCTGTCCGTGGATCTGGGAACCGTAGAAATCACTGATGAAAAAAGCAACGAAAACAACGAAAACAACGAAAACACCGAAAATAACGAAAATAAAAAAATCGACGGATTAACCGTGGGTAAAGACGCCACCGTCAATCTTGACTTCGCAAATGCAGAAATCACTAAAAATTCCGTCGTTAGAGGAACTCTTCGCGTCGGCCAAAATGCTAAATTTAATCAAGATCTGACCATAGAAGGAGGTATTCTGGAACTCCTGGGAACCGTAACCAATATATTTCTCGGAAATGTAAAATTCGGATCTACCCTGAATACCATGAACAGCGAAATCGCTACAATAACGGCTGACAGCTGGACTCTGAACACCCCTCTAGCAGTAGAGTCCAGTAACTTCACGCAGAATAACGAAACCATGCTGTGGCTGCTGGACTTCGATCTAAATACCGAAAAAAGCGATCAATTGGAAATCGGAACATTCGTAAATGAGAACAATATGCCCATCACAATAGCCGGCTATAACGTGCTCGGAAATCCCGAAAATAATGAGTATAGTTTTCAAATACTGAATATCACCGGTGACACAAAAAATTACCCCGAAATAAAAATCCAAAACCCGCTCTACGAGGCTTCTAACGGTCGTATCTACAAGCTATCCGCCAAGAACAAAGATGGAAAAGTGCTCATGAGCATTATAGACGCTAACTATTTGAATGACACTGGATCCTCAAACGACAACAACGACGATAACAACGACGATAACAACGACGATAACAACGACGATAACGACGACGATAACAACGACGATAACAACGACGACAACAACGACGATAACAACGACGACAACAACGACGATAACAACGACGATAACGAAAACGGTAACAATAACGACAACGAAAACAATAACAATAACGACAACGAAAACAATAACGACAACGAAAACAATAACAATAACGACAACGAAAACAATAACGACAACGAAAACAATAACGATAACGAAAACAATAACGAAAACAATAACGACAACGAAAACAATAACAATAACGAAAACGGTAACGATAACGAAAACGGTAGCGAAAACGGTAACAATAACGAAAACGGTAGCGAAAACGAAAACGGTAGCGAAAACGGTAACAATAACGGTAACAATAACGGTAACGGTAACGGTTCGAGTGACACTAGCAGCGCAGGCACTAGCTATCCGAAAGACATTAGCGAAACCTACCTGCCAATGGATCTACTGCATCAGGCGGCGTTGTCATCGCTGTCGAACCTCCTCGACGCCGTCTACGATAGCAGAGATGACATAAGTGATGCCTCAATTTTCGAAAAATGGTATCGCGTCTGGAACAAATCCACAACCTATAAATATGACTTCAGCGTCAGCGGAAACAATATTAACTCCAGAGGCAACGCTATAGTGTGTGGCGTCGATGCCAAACCAATTTATCTCGATAATGGCGGCGCGTTGATTACCTCAGTGTTCGCCGGATACCTCAGAGAAAACAATAACAGTACCCTCGATAATCATAACTATACCCTAGAAAGTCACGACAGTTGTGGCATGTTCGGCGTGAAAAGCTCCTGGATCAACGAAAGTTATGGTAATACAAGCCTGATCTGCTCCTATAGCAACGTCAAAAATGGTAATCCAGATTGCGTACTCCGGAGTCATGCGTTCTCCGTGAGTTCCCGCTACACCCATGATCTGCCTCTGAGTAAAAATATCTCCGTCATCCCCCTAGCTCAAGTGGATTTTGCCTATGTAATCTCCCTAAATACCAAAATAAAAGATGTCCAAGTGAACCACGGAGATAGCAATACCCTAAGAGTAGCCGCCGGCGTAAATCTGCAATTCTACGACGATGTATTCAGATTTTCCCTCGGCGCAAAATGTAGCAAAAGTTTCAGAAAAGAAGGAAATAAAAGCTTCAATGGCATAAATATCAACTCTTCACGTGAAATGTCCGTTTCCTATGTGGAGTATAACGCTAAACTCAGTGGGAAAATCAACAATAAAGTAAGCATCGATCTGGCCATAGGAAAATCTTGCGGCGGTCGAAGAGGATTTTCCGCAAACCTCACCCTATCCGCCGCTCTGTGAAAAAATAACCCCGCTCCCTAGCAATAGTATTTTTATCCAATAACCATCATCTGAACATTAAAAAAGACTGTTTGCACAAAAAAATATACAACAAATCACTTTCCTTTTTTACACTTGACTTTTGGTTCCTGACATGCAAAATTGTGAAGACAATCGATGGAAAATAATGCGCTTAAAACTCTCGAAAGCAATAAAAAAAATTACGCGGATGGTGTTTGTTTTTGGCTTGGTAATATGCTCTCTCGGAACGCTCTACATGCAGTTGCCGATGTTCGGTAAACTACCCTGGGGAGAATATCAAGCAAGAATTGAACGATCCCCCAATTACAAAAATGGCAGATTTTTTAACCAAAATGAAACGCCACTAATGTCGGGAAATCCGATAAAATCAATGTTGAAATTCCTCTTGCATAGTGGGAGATTTTTTTCAAGTGATCGTCGCTCTCCAAAAAATAAATTACCGGTCATCAAAACAGACCTTAAAAATCTTGATTCAGAGGAAGATTGGCTGGTGTGGTTTGGTCATTCCTCCTATCTGATTCGCATCAAAGGCAAAAATATTCTAGTTGATCCGCTTTTCAGCGAAGTATCGTCGCCGGTTTGTTTTTTTCCCCGGGCATTTAGCGGAACAGAGGCGTATCAGGCGGAAGACATGCCGGAAATCGATTATCTGATCATTACCCACGATCATTGGGATCATTTGGATTACGAAACCATGCTGAAGCTCCGGCCCAAAATCAAGAAAGTCATCTGCGGACTGGGTGTTGGCGCCCATCTGGAATATTGGGGATTTGATCGGGAGCAAATCATCGAGATGGATTGGCAGGAAAATATTTCCTTGGGAGTCGATTTTTCCATTTATTGTCTGCCGGCGCGGCATTTTTCCGGACGTGGGATTTTGCGCAATCGGAGTCTTTGGGCGTCGTTTCTGCTAAAAACCAACGACTTCAGCATTTATATCGGCGGTGACAGCGGTTATGGTGCTCATTATAGCGACATTGGCAATAAATTCGGTCCCATTGATCTTGTGATTCTGAATAGCGGTCAGCACGATAAAAATTGGAAATACATCCACATGGCGGCGGACGAAGTACTGAAAGCGTCCCGAGATATGAGGGCCAAAATGCTGCTGCCGGTGCATCTATGCAAAATTGTATTGGCAAATCACGGTTGGAAAGAGCCGTTGGTGGAGCTATCACAGTTGATCAGCGGAGAAAATTTTTTGCTCCTGACGCCCATTATCGGCGAAAAAATAAATCTCAGAAGGAAAAAGCAAATTTTCAGTCGTTGGTGGGAAAATTGCGAATAATACCAGATTCGGATTGTACACAAGCTGCTTTAAAAATTTGTTTTCATGCCCCCAATGCAATTGGTTTTCGACGCTCAATGGTTTGATATTCTCCTTTGATAAACTCTTTATGTCATGGACAACTTGTATCGAAATTTCATTTTTATTATTTTCTTTGATTTATGCCCCATTGACTAGTAATACAGCAAAACATATACTTTGGGTTGTGTTGTTTTGTGGTATTGTTGGTAGTATTGAAATATGAGTAATGCATATTTAGAAGAACGATTTCATGATATTTTAAAATCTCATCGTGTTGTGTTATTTATGAAAGGGTCCATATCATTTCCCTTATGTGGATTGTCCAGTAGCGCATGTTTTATGCTAAAAAAATGCAACTATAGGTTTAGTTATTTTGATGTTTTGGGCGATCCGGAACTGCATGCTTTTTTGCGCAAGCGGCATGCGCCTTCTTGTGTTCCATATTTGTACATTGATGGCAACTTTGTGGGGGGATACAATGAAATATGCAATATGTTCAATTCTGGCGACTTACTTTTTATAGGCAGTAGGTGAGATTATGTAAAAATATATTCGCAAATATAAAACAGTTTTCCTGTGCTTCGGCTATGTCATTGTCATGCTAAACAGTTCCACACACCGAAGACAGGATTTCTGCGTTTTGTTAGTTCCAAAACCACGAAATCGCCATAACCATAAACACAATAAATACAACAATGCGACTTCGTCTATTAAACTATATAGTATCGCTTGATGCGCTAAGTCAAGAATGAGTTGTACACAATCGCTTGTTTTATGAAAAAACTATGAATTATCTGGATATACTGCTGCATAATGAGGCATTATTGGAGATGAAAATTACTGCAAACGATCCTTACGCCAGCCGCCTCCGAGCGCTTTGCACAAATCTACGATTGAGTCCAGATGATTTTGGAGAGCGCCCACCAGTTCTATTTCGGCCGCCAAGAGTCCTCTTTCGACGTCCAATAGATCCAGCATACCTATCAGACCTGATTCTTTCTGCGTCAGAGCGATGTTATAGCTTTTTTTCAGGGCGTTCATTTGGCGAGTACGGGATACAACGATTTCGCTATTTTTTCTTCTGGAAATTAACGCATCCAGCACTTCCCGGAACGCATTTTGTACGGTTTTTTCATATAGTGCCAATGTTTTTTGGTAGCGAGCTTGGGCCATGGCGCCCAGAGACGAAATTTTTCCGCCGCTAAAAATTGGTAAAGAAATACCGCCGGAAAGTTTCCATAAACCTGAGCCGCTGCTGAATAAATCCGTCAAAGATTTGCTTTCAAAGCCAAATATTCCCGTTAGAGATATGGAAGGAAAATGCATGGCCATTGCTTCTCCGATTTGGGCGTTGGCGGCGATGAGCTGTCCCTCCGCCTGCAGCACGTCTGGTCTTCTCAACAGCAGGTTCGACGGTATTCCATTGGGAATATTGGATGGAATTCTCAATTTTTCCAGTGATTGCCCGCGAGTGATTTTCTGCGACATAATTTTCCGAGGGCTGTCGCCAATTAAAACTCCTAGTGCGTTTTCTGTTTTTGCCACAGCGGCTTCTAAATTGTAAACGGTAGCTTCCACGGAAGCCATATCGGATTCTATGCGGAGACAATCCAGCTCGGTGCAGTAGCCGTTTTGCAGTCTGCTTTTGTAGACCCTATGACTTTCTTCGCGAGTTTTTAGAGTTCGACGGGCAATGGCCAATTTTGCATCCAGCGCTCTCAGTAGAAAATATGTTTTTGCAACATCTGCGGTTACCGTCAGCAGCACCACATCTTTTGCGGCGCGAGAAGAGAGGAGATTAGCGCGTGCAGCTTCGTTTGCTCGCCGATATTTTCCGAAAAAATCCAATTCGTAGGACACGCTGCCGACGCCCAGATAATCCACCGTATCCCGCAGCGGAGTGGCAGTTTTTCGGGAGACCTGCGTTTTATCGCCTGAAATTTTTGCGCCCACCGTTGGCTTCAGATCCGCAGCAACAACTCCGACGGCGGCTCTTGCTTCCTCAATATTAGCAATAGCCTGTTTTAGATCGTAGTTATGCGCAATGGCAGAACTTTCCAATTTATCCAGGGAAGAATCGGTGAACACCTTCCACCACTTTTCGGATATAAATGCGTCAATATCGTGATCTGCAGCTGCTGTTTTTGCATCCGGAGCCTGTAAATCCAGTTTCGGAGGTAGATAATCGGGACCGACCTCACAGCCCATGAGAAAAATTATCGGTACAAATCCAATTATTAGCAGTTTTTTACGCATTTTTTTCTCCTCTAATTTTTTCGCTTAGCCCGGTTACAACGACGTACAGCAGTGGAATGATCAGTGGTGCCAGCAATGTTGCTCCGATCATGCCTCCGACTACTCCAGTTCCTAGGGAATTGCGACTGCCGCAGCCGGCTCCGCTGCTGAGCATGAGTGGCAGGCATCCCAAAATAAATGCCAACGATGTCATGATAATTGGTCGGAAGCGCGTTGCCGCCGCCTTTAGGGCAGCGTTCACTATGGTCTCTCCGGCTTCTCTATATAGAACGGCGAACTCCACGATGAGAACAGCATTTTTGGCGGATAATCCGACCAAAGTTATGAGTGCCACCTGAAAATAGATATCATTGCTGTAGCCTCGCAGAAAAACCATCAGCGCTGCTCCGAGTATGCCAAATGGTACCGCCATCATTATGACAAAAGGCAGAGACCAGCGTTCATACTGAGCTGCCAAAATCAAAAATACCACCACTAATCCCAGCAATATGGCACTGATAAATCCGCCGCTGGCCAATTTTTCCTGGTATGCGGATCCTGTCCAGGAGAGGGCATATTCATCGCCCAAAACTTTACTGGCCACATCTTCCATAGCCGCAATTGCTTCTCCGGACGTATATCCGGGAGCCGGAGCTCCGAGAATTTTTGCCGCCGTAAACACATTAAATCTTTCCACAACGTCGCAGCCAACAGTTGGAGTCAGTTTTACAAATGCAGATAGCGGAATCATGGAGCCATTTTTTGAACGGACATATATTTCATTTATCTGTTCCGGATAGGAGCGATAATCACCGCGGGACTGCACCATTACCCTGAAGCCGCGTCCGAATTTGGAGAAGTCATTCACGTATTTGGCGCCGAAGGTGGCGGCCATGGTATCGTAAATCTCGTTGATGGGCACCTCCAGAGATAGCGCCTTCAGGTGATCCACCTCCAAACTAAACTGCGGAGAACTGGAGTTGAATGTCGTGTTGAGACTCGTTAATTCGGATCTTTTGGAAGCCTCGGCAATAAATTCTTTCATTTTGGCGTCCAATGCTTTGCTGTTGGTGTCCCCTATGCGCTGGACGTACCCCTCGAATCCGCCCGTGATGCTCATGCCAACAATGGGCGGAGGCGCAAAGGCAATTACCATTCCATCACTGATCCCAAAGCCTATGCCGAATATTTTTTTTACCATATCCTTGGCGGCCATTCCCGGTTCGGTTCTTTCCTTCCAGTCTTTCAATTTTAGGAACATGGTGGCTCCATTGGTGGCCACGGAAGAATTAAGCATGCTGAATCCCGCAATGGTGGTCGAATCGAAAATCGCCGGATCTTTTCTCACGGCACTTTCCACCGTGGATATTACCTTCTGGGTTCTGTCAATGGACGCGCCAGGATCCAAAATGGCGCTAACCAGCACTACTCCCTGATCCTCTTCTGGTACTAAACTGGTCGGAATAAGTCTGAATAAAATAAATATGCTGGCCATCGTCGCCAATAAAAAGGCAAAGCTTGGGCCCATATTCTGCAAAAAAAATCTCACGCAGCGCATGTAGGCTTCGGTAATTTTTTCGAAGATGAGGTCAAAACGCTGGAAAATTTTTTTCGTAGCCATGGTGCCGTGTCCGCTCAAAAACACCACGCACAGCGCCGGAATCAGCGTCAGCGCACATATGCCCGACAGCACCACCGATATTGCTATGGTAATGGCGAATTGCTTGTACATCACTCCGGACAATCCTCCCATGAAGGCCACCGGAATGAACACGGCGCCCAGAACCAGCACAATAGCCACCAGAGCGCCGGCTACTTCGTCCATGGCTTTAATAGTCGCATCCCGCGCCGATAAATTTTCCTTTCTCATGAGGCGTTCTACGTTTTCTATCACCACGATGGCGTCGTCAACGACTATGCCGATGGCCAGCACAAGTCCGAACAACGTCAGAGTATTTATGGAAAATCCGAACAGCATCATGCCGGCAAAGGTACCAATAATCGACACCGGAACAGCCAAACAGGGAATAAGCGTCGCTCGAAAACGCTTTAGGAAGAGAAAAACCACGAGAAAAACCAATGCCATAGCTTCGAAAAGTGTTTTTACAACTTCTTTCACGGAATTTTTTACGAATCCCGTTGTTTCAAAAGCGACTTTATAGTGAATGCCATCGGGAAATCCTTTGGACAACTCCTCCAATTTTTGATTAACTCTGTCGGCGGTGGACAGGGCATTTGCGCCCGGAGACAGTGCTATCATCATGGGAGCGGAACTACAGCCGGCACTTTTGGCAATTACGTCATAGGAGAGCGCCGCCAGTTCCACATCGGCGATATCCTTAAGACGCAGTGTTGTGCCATCGCTATTGGCCCGCAGAATTATGTCCTCAAATTGCTTTGCGTCGGAAAATCTTCCGCTGGTGGTGATGATATAGTTGCGTTCGACTTTGACGTTAGTTGGTTCCTTACCTATGGCTCCGGCGGAGCGCTGCATATTTTGCGTATATATGGCATTGACTACGTCGTTGGTGGTGAGCTTCATTTTCGCCATTTTGTCCGGCTTTAGCCACACGCGTATGGAGTAGTCGTTGGCGGCCATGACGTTTACGTCTCCGACTCCTTCGATGCGCTTTATATGGTCCACAACGTTCAGAATTGCGTAGTTTCCGATGTAGGTGGAGTCGTAGCGATTGTCATTGGAATAGATGCACAATACTTCTAAAATGGACGAGGATCTTTTATTTACGGTTACTCCGAGTCTTCTTACATCTTCCGGCAGCGTAGCCGTCACCATCTGCACGCGATTGTTTACGTTAATCATGGCTTTGTCTGGATCGGCCCCCACTTTGAAAAAAATCGTTATGGACGCACCACCGTTGCTGGAAGCGGAGGAATTCATGTATATCATGTCTTCGACGCCGTTTATTTTTTGCTCCAGCGGCGCCAAAACCGTTTCGGATATTACTTCCGGACTCGCTCCCGGATAATTGGTCTGGACACTCACCGTCGGCGGCGATAAATTCGGATATTGCTCCACCGGAAGATTCATCATCGACACAATTCCGGCAAGTACAATTATGAGCGAAACGACCGTAGCAAAAATGGGCCTATCTATAAAAAAACGACAAAACATAGAGAACTCCTTTCGCTATTACTCCGGCTCAGTCTCTTTCATCACAACATTAACTTTATTTCCCGGACGTACCTTGACGATTCCCTCGGAAACGACAATTTCATTTTCCTCGAGGCCCGTATCCACTATAGCCTGATTTCCAACGATTTCTGCTTTTACGGGACGTACTTCCACCGTTTTATCGTCCTTGACTACGTAGGCCACATAGCCCATTTGCGTAGAGATCAGCGCCGATGATGGCACCACGGTGGCGTTTTTATATTCGGCTCCGATCACCTTCACGCGCACAAATTGTCCCGGCATCAGTAATTTTTGTCGATTATCGTTGGGAATTTCCGCCTTTATGGAAACGCTGGAAGTCAGATTATCCTCGGTGCTATCCACAAATATTATTTTTCCATCCTGAGGATACCTGGTGCCATCGGACATTATGACTTCGATTTTGTAGTCACTGTCCTCGAGCAACTGGACTTTTCCGGCCATGCTGTTCCGCGCCATCTGGCTCCAAACAGTACCAGACACCGAGAAAACAGCATGCAGAGGACAAATCTGCACCATGGTGGTCAGTAAACTGGACTCCCCCATCGGAGAAATCAAATTTCCCACCGACTGCGCCTCCTTGCCGACAATTCCCGATATCGGTGCCTTGACCTCGGTGTATCCCAAATTAATTTCGGCCTCCTTTACGGATCCTTCGGCCACCTTCAGATTCGCCTGCGCCCGTTCAAACGCAGACTGCGCATCGTCGTGCTCCTTCGGGCTGATGGCCTTAGCTTGTCGCAGCTTGCGCATGCGTTCGTAGTCGCGGGAGGTTCTCCGCAGCTCCGACTCCGCCTGCGCCAGACTCCCCTGGGCCCGGCTCAAAGCCGCCTCGTAGGACTCGGGATTTATCTCAAACAGCTTATCACCCTGATTTACGTATTGCCCCTCATTGAATAGTCGGGATTTCAAAATGCCTCCCACCTGAGCGCGAACTTGTATCTCCAGAGAACCGGTTATTTTCGCCGGAACCTCTAGCACAAACGGAATATCCTGCCGCATAACCCTGGATGCTCCCACCAGCTGCGCCGGCGGCGCCGTAGCGGGTTTTTTTTCGTCGCACCCTCCCAACAACACAAAAAAAATCAACAGTGACTTTCCTAAATGCGCCCTAAAACGTCCTTCGAAGCCATCTTGTGAATAATTTTTCAGCGCATTCTCTTCTCCACACCGCTTTCCCCAAAAATTTTCACCATGACGATATGCCGTCAATTTGAATAAATTCACAATATCCTCCATAAACGCCAAAGCTAACAATCGCGTTATCACAAAAGTTAATTATCATACCATAACCATAAGAGAGTCAATTAATTTTTCGTTAACAAAATTACCGCCAACAGGCTCCAGAAGCAGATCTAGATCTCTAATTTCAATAATCAGCAGAAGAACATCAAGGATCTCTTATGCCAATCTCTTAATTAAAATAACCCATCTAGCACCAATAGAGGTCCGAAAAATCAGCAATCGATTAGGTAATCATAAACTGAATTCGCTATAGTCTCTACTATATATTAAAAATTAATCGCAAAGATACATTATGCTGTTTTGTTTTGAGAGAGTAATGTCTTGGTTCTAGGTCAAAATCACCATCGTCATCTGGATTCACGAAATTGTGGGTGCTCTTGCTATCTTGGTATGCTTTGTATTTGTATTCTACTCCCAGAGAACAATGCTCCTGCAACTTGACTTCCATTCCAATGCCCGGAACAAAAGAGTGTATGTTTTTCTCAAAGGAATGAGGACGAGAGTTTGCGCTCTTCGCATAATCGTATTGCACTGATGCTTTCCTGGTGGCTACTCCCAATATTCCATAAATTTTGATTTCTCTTGACTCATCTGGGGTAAAAACCTTTCCGAGTTTTAATGCGGCCTGGTACTCATTGCCATAGGAACATTTGAGAAAAGTGTTAGGATTTTCTTCTCTATCCTTGATGTCTATTTCCAATGCTTCATATTCACTGAATGTTTTTTTTAGCGCAAAATTATTGAACAAAATTCCGACTTCAGCGGCGCAATAGAAGTCGTTTCCGCCACCACATCCCAGAAATATTCCGCCGCCAAATTTTGTTGCATTTTCTTCTTTATATTTGACAACGCCTCCACATCCTTCAAAATTCGCGGTGTTTACGGTGAAATTCATTTGGTATTCCGACGACGTCCAAGTTCCATCTAGAGAAATACCGCAATAAATGCCAGTTTTGCCAGAACTTTCTTCTGCGTTGCTAAAAAAAACCGAAACAAAACAAATCACAGTTGCAATAATTTTTTTCATTTTATGCTCTCCCTAATCATATAATAGACCATTGCCTAAAGAGATTTTTCTTGCAAGAATGGGAAAAACGTAGCGCATGACCACAGTGTACTGCTAGTACATGAGGATCCGAGCAACGGATTTGACAAAGTCGATTGCGAGAAAAAGCCATTAGCTAATGGTCTCTTTAATCCACCTAAAATATAGTGCCATTTAATAATTAAAGAGTTGTGAAAAAGAAAAAATAAATGAGTCTAAATACATAACTTTCTTGACCAGAAAAATTGTTGTTTTTGTATCACACAAATCTATTGACTTGATCTTAAACGTTGTTTTAACAAACAGCGTTTAATATTATCTATAATGGAGTAGCTTCTGGAGGTAAAAATGAAGACGTTTATATGGCTTTCTACCATGGGGTTCCTGTCGCTTTCCGCTTTTTGTGCAGACCAGGTTGCGGTGAATAAAGAAAATTCGGCCGCAGGCCAAGAGACTGAAGCGCAAATGCTAGAAAACGCAGAAAATTATTCGCTGGAAGACTGCTCATTTAATGGCATATATTTTGTGCTTGGTCTTGGTAGTAGCTTTTACAAAAATGGGGTTAGCCTAGATAAAAAAGCAGAGTCCTGCGCCACTAGTCGTTTTCTCGGAGTTATGGCGCTGGGGGGAGGGAGAGTATTCGGTGAGGCCTTGTATCTAGGAGCAGAAGCCCTGTGCGACTTCTCCAAGACAAAAGAAAAAATATTAAATATCAATGGTGCCGATGCGAGTGTAAAAATTGCTCAGCTAATTCCGTCGCTGGGGGTGAGACTGGGCTACTACAACCAGCATATGGACACAATGTTTTACACCAAAGTCATGGCCTCTCGTGTTAACGCAGATTTTAAATACGTCGACCACAATAGGACGCACACAAAAATCTCTCCGGCTATTGTTTTGGGAATGGAAAGTGCTTTCAGTAAGAAATTTTCCGCTCGTCTGGAATGTGAGTATAGATTTAGTTCGAACAATATTTTTTCGGTGCAACATAACGGCTCAAAGCTCCAAGGTGGGGCTAAAATTGCCCGCGGCATAAATGTCCGCGCGCTAGTTGCCTATCGACTCGGAGCGGCCAAATAGTTTCTCCCGGAAATTTTTCGAAGTCCTCCCGAAAGCAATGATGTGGATGGTCTGCCGTTGTTGGGGACCGCTGTAGTCCTGCGGCGACGAGCTAGGCGCTTGGCCAACGGCGTTTCTAACTGGAATTTTTAAAAAAACAACCAAGCCAGCATGATTATAACCGCGAAACATATGAAAGTTCGCATGGCTACAACTTTGGCCGGAACGTTGTTGTCATTTACATGATTGATTTTTATACTCGAATACGTCATTTATCCCCTCTGATAAGTAATGTATAACCTAAAAACTATTTACAGAAACTACGACCTCATGAGATTTTTCTCGCCATCGACTTGTTTTCGATTTCTGAATAGATCTGCTTATATTTTGTAGCAGACAAATACTATTAAACCGTTAATGTAATAAAAAAAGCAAGATTATTACGGCAGTGTATATCAGATTTCGCTGCAGACTATCCCCCAAAGAGGCTTTGCGCAGCTTGCAATCAGCAACATCATTTGGATACCCAAAATGAGGATTTTGTATTATCCAAGAGACTGTTGCCTAATGAGATTTTTCTTGCAAGAACGGGGAAAAACGTAGCGCAAGACCGCAGCCTACTGCCTGTACATGAGGATCTGAGCAACGGGTCGGACGAAGTCGATGGCGAGAAAAAGCCATTGGGCAACAGTCTCTCCAAACGTCATTACTGATTTTTTACCCCAAGCCAGTAAGTCGCTGTTGCTGAACGGATCTCAAAAATCTTTTCGTTAATTAGAAGTGATTTTCAATAGATGTTGGAAAAAATATATTGATTTATCTTTCGAAGTACATTAGGATCCATATCCATAGTCCCCATCGTCTAGAGGCCTAGGACATCGCCCTTTCACGGCGACAACACGAGTTCGAATCTCGTTGGGGACGCCATCTGAAATATCAGCTAAAATTACATATTGTCATATTTTTTTGACTGTCTTTGGGGAAAGTACTGAACTCTGTTGAAGATAGAATCTTCTGTATTGTAAGCCTATAGATGCTACAAATTTTTCCTCCCCTCCTTTTTTTGGGCTTAATTGACACATCTATATAATACCATAGGCGAAAAAATGTGTCAATAACAAAAAAAGTGAGATGTGGTAAATATTAAAAAATATCAAGATAACATTCATGATTTTTTTTTCGCAATCGGATTCGTCAAATTCGTTGCGACGGACGGGGGCTTGTTTTGGGATGGGATTTGTCCATAATTATTTTCATGATCTACACTTCCTACTTTGCATTTATTCCTAAATTGCCGAAGGATATGCTTAAAATCAGCATTTCTCTGTTTACTCCGAAATGGGCACAAATTGACGGTCTTATGCCTCGCCTGAATCCGACAGAACAGCTGTTGCGAGAAGCGAAATCCGGAATGGCATCTCGGGAAGAATCGCTGAAAACGTATCGTGAAGAAATTTTGGGGAAATTATCTTCGGTTGAAGTTTATAGCGATTTGATCGAAATGATCCATAAGGCAGATAAAAAAGATCTTGCCCTTCTGTGCTATGAAAAGCCTGGTGATCCGTGTCATCGCAGAGTTGTGGCCCAATGGCTGGAGGAAGAGAATAATATTTCTGTTCCGGAGTTTGCTCTGGAGGAGAAGCAGCTTTCTCTGATCTGATACGTTAGTGCTGTCACGCTATGGCCGCCCAGAGCTAGGATTGATGAGGGAAATTTCCCCCACAATCTTTGCTCCTGCGCTGAATTTTCAAGAATTTCACGGTGAATTCGCCCACCAGAGCGAGACATTATATTAAGGGAACTATCTTGGTATTACCCTGGACCTTCCTCTGTGATCGACGATAAGGAAGGCAAGTTGTCCTGGATACAGAGGATTATCGGCACTCTGGACTATGGTTTTCATCTGGCCGGAATTGAGTTTAACCAAATATTCCAAACCTTCCTGTGATTTCAGAGCTTTTTCCGCAAATGCTCCGCCGATTCCTCCGAGGAGCGCGCCTCCGGCAGTGGTGACTACGCGGCCACGTCCTCCACCGAAGGCATTTCCCAGAGCTCCGCCGGCAATAGCTCCCACAAGAGTACCCGTCTTATTTTCCTCCAGACGCTCTCCTTCCTCAACCAAAACTTTACGCACTTTGACGACCACGCACTCATAGGTATCGGTTGCGGCACCCAGAGTTTTAGCGTCGTAGGTGGAAGATGATATATTTCTGGCGCATCCCGAGATCAATACTGCTGTTCCACATAAAGCAACGGTAAGAAATAAAATTTTTTTCATTAGCCTTTTCTCCTAGTATATAAAATAAAAATCCCAATAATTTTAGAGTATATATTTCAAAAGCTCTCCTAACTTCCTCTCGATCCAAAAGGACAAGGATTCCCGATTTTAGATAATCGAGGCAGCGTCTACTTTGCGGAGCCGATCAGCGCCGATCTTTTTATAGGTTTTGACGGTATGTCCTGCCGCCAATATATTTATGACTGCGCTACAATCAGCATTTATTTCAAAATTGTAATTACAATATTTGAATTTCGCTTAACTTTTACAATATATCCACCAGATTGGATTATACTTTGGCCTATGGAAAAAAGCAACAGCGATTGAATTTCGGCTCACCATCCATCGTTTTCAAGTTTTCTTATTCCTGCCGGCGCGAAGTATATTCTCCATCAATTACCATACTGGCAGAAAATTGTAAAGTTTCCGTTAATTTTGTGAATGACATGGTTTTAGGTCGCTGCGGCTAAATCAAGGGGACCAAAAATCATCAATTCTCTTGAAAATTATCTATCATCGGGAGCTGCAATTATGCTAGAGTCTCCGTATTATGATTATTCTTGAGTTTGAGAAAACAATTTTTGAATTGGAAGCAAAGGTCAAAGAGTTGAAAAACTTGGATACTAAAGACCTGCGCATGATCGAAGAAATCAAACGCATAGAAGCGAAGCAGAAAAAATTGCTGAAAAAGATATATTCGGAACTATCGCCCTGGGAAAAAGTTTTGGTAGCTAGGCATCAGGATCGTCCCAAAACGTCGGATTATCTGGATGCGTTAATTGAAGATTTTGTTCCAGTTTCTGGGGATCGGGCATTTGGCAACGACCTCGCCATCACCACCGGCATTGGGAAATTCAAAGGCATTTCGGTGGCGGTCATGGGACATGAAAAAGGTAAAGATACGGAAGGTCGCATCAAGCATAATTTTGGTATGCCTCATCCGGAGGGATATCGGAAGGCGTGCCGCCTAATGGATCTGGCAGACAAATTTGATTTGCCTTTGATTACCTTTATTGACACCGCCGGTGCCTATCCTGGAGTCGGAGCCGAAGAGCGGGGGCAGGCTGAAGCCATTGCCAAGTGCCTCGAAAGAGCGCTGAAATTCAATGGACCAATCGTGGCCACCATAATCGGTGAAGGCGGATCCGGAGGAGCGGTTGCTCTTGCCGTGGCCAATACGGTGCTTATGCTGGAACATTCGATTTACTCGGTAATTTCTCCGGAAGGGTGCGCGTCGATCCTCTATAGAAACGCTGAAAAAGCAGTGGAAGCGGCTAATGCGCTGAAATTTACTGCCCAGGATCTTCTGAAGTTCAAAATCGTCGATAATGTAATTGGCGAACCTTTGGGAGGAGCTCATCGAGATCCCGAGTCTATAATAAAAGCCGTGGGGGATAAAATAAAATTGTCGCTGCAGGGACTCGCTCATGTGGATAATCTGCGGGAGCATAGAAACGATAAATTTTTTAATCTGTGTAGAAATTATAAGGAATGATCAAGTGATAGTTGTAGATAAAAAATATGGACCCGTGCTGGGAGCTGTTGGAAACGTACTGGTTTGGTATAATTTTGCACTTTTGATGCCGTTTTTGGTTATCATATCGAAGAATTTTTTCTCCAGTGGTAATCCGGAGTTTCATTCCACCATGAGTTTCTTAGCGGTATCCGTGGGATTATTTTTGCGGCCGGTGGGGTCTGCCGTTTTTGGTCCCATAGGAGACAAATTTGGTCGCCAGCTGTCATTATCCATTTCCATATTGCTGATGGTTATTCCTACGGTAGGTATAGGACTACTGCCGAATTTTTCCCAATGGGGGATTGCCGCTCCGATAATCTTTATTTTTCTGCGTGTACTGCAGGGCATATCCATGGGGGGAGAATATACTACTTCCATGGTGCATTTGGTGGAGTTGGCTCCCAGAAATCGCAGGGGATTTTTCGGGAGCTTCAGCGACGCCGGATGTCAAATAGGTACACTTTTGGCGGGAATGGCACTCATCGGGTTGCACGCATTCTACAATGAGCAGGAAATCTATGATTTTGCCTGGAGATATCCGTTTTGGGTGGCGATTCTTCTACTGCCCTTCGCTTTTATTAAGGTACAGCAGAAGGAAGCATCTTCTCCAAAAGAAAACAAGCCATCTCTGCTAAAATCGCTGATCGAACACAAAAAAGAAGTAGGCTGCACCATCGCCATAACTGCCTTTAGCGCGGTTGGATTCTATACATTATTGACGTTTTTTCCCTACTATTTCGTACAAAAGGGGATACTCACGCTGGAAGACGCCACGTGCTGTAGTATGTATGCCAACATCGCCGTTACCATAACCATATTCAGCTGCGGATTTTTGTCGGATATATTTAGGCGCAGGCCATTTTTGATCAGTGGCATGATTGGCGTTCCTCTAGCGGTGTACATTATGTTCATGTCCGGCATTAGGTCTGTTGCCTTTTTAATTATCATGAACACAGTATATGGAATATTTTTGGGCATGTACTATTCCTGCAGAGCGGCATTTTTTTCGGAGGCATTTCCGCGCCATGTTAGGTGCACCGGAGTATCTCTCTCTCTTAGCCTTGCCCAGGCCATAGTCGGGGGATCGTCCACGTTCGTTATGGATCACATTATGGCGATTTCGGAAAAATTAGCTGTGCTGCCCATAACGCTGGTGGCGCTTTTGGGAATCGCTGCCGTATTGGTTATGAAGGATCGAACCGGAGAAGATCTGCTGTAGATTATCGGCGGGAACACATAACCTTAATGGCATTGGATTGGAGGATATTTTTTCCGGAAAATTGTTGCTGGCCAGGTTTTCTGAAGAATCGGAGATTTTTGCGCTGGCCACCAAAATAAATCATTGCATAATTATGTGGATTTATAGGGGCGCACTAGATATTTTTAAGAAATAGTTATATATAATGTGTTGAAGTTTTTGTGAGCGAAAGGAATACCATGGCAAATACTACCACGACAACAACAACTCCTGTTTCTGCAGGACCCGCAGGACCTTTCGGATTTTTGGGAACACTGGTTCCGTTTTTTCTCGTAATTGTGGCCGCTTACTTTTTGCTAATTCGTCCGGTGCAGAAAAGAGAAGCGAAAAAACGTGCCACGATTGATTCTCTAAAAAAAGGGGATCAGGTTGTGACCGCCGGAGGAATCATCGGCAGCGTGCATAAAATAATGAAAAATGGAGAAATATTGCTGGAAGTCGCCGAAGGTGTCCGCCTCAAGGTGCTGAAGATGTCCGTTTCGGATGTATTGGCGAAAAGTTCTGAAGAAAATGATGAGAATGATGATGCAGAAATAGTTCCTTCCGCTAATAATTCTCCGAAGAGAAATGTAATCAAGAATGCATCAAAAAAAGAATCTGCTGGAAAATCTTCTGTCGTTGTTCAAAAATAAGGAGAAATAGATGAACATTCAAAAATGGAAAGAAATTTTTATAGCATGTGTTTGTGTTTTTGGGATTTTATTTGCATTGCCGAATATTTTACCGCAATCTGTGCTGAATAATCTCCCCAGTTGGATACCGCATCAGCAGGTTTATCTGGGGCTGGACCTGAGAGGAGGAGCGCATCTGCTGCTGGAGGTTGATCTGGAGAGCGTAAAAAACGACTATCTGAATCAAATTCTGGATGATGCTCGAAGTACCCTAAGAAAGGAATCCATACCCTACGCTGCAAACTTTCCCAAGTCGATTTCCAAGGATCAGGATTGCGTGGAATTCGATTTGAAGGACGATTCTTCCGGGGGCAGGGCAAGAGTGGCTCTAACCTCCATTGATCCGGATTTTAAAGTTGAGGTTTCCGGCGCTCACGTAAAAATTTCTCCTCTCCCGGAGGCGCTCAAGAAAAAAGGAGCGGACGCCGTGGATCGCTCCATAGAAATTGTTCGCAAAAGGGTTGATGAAACCGGTACGCGGGAGACCAACATTCAGCGGCAGGGCGACGATCGCATTTTGCTACAGATTCCGGGGTTGCGGGATCCTTCCCACGTGAAAGAAATGCTGGGACGTACCGCAAAAATGACATTTAGACTCGTAAATGAAGAAGTTCCGGAAGTAATGGATCGAAAAAAAGCCATTGCTCCGGTCGGTTATGTCTATTTGAAATCCTCCGACACGGGAAAGTATACGGCCGTGAAAAAACAAGCGTTTGTCGGTGGTGAGACTCTGGTGGACGCCCGCCTCACCCAGGACGAATATAACAATCCTGCCGTAAGTTTGACCTTCAACAGATCCGGTGGAAAAAAATTTGGTGAAATCACCAGCGAGAACGTTAACAAAAGATTCGCCGTAGTCCTGGATGACACAATAATCAGTGCTCCCAAGATAAATCAGCCGATTATGGATGGACATGGCATCATCAGTGGTCATTTCACGGTGGAAAGTGCCAATGAATTGGCGCTATTGCTAAGGGCTGGTGCACTGCCCGCTCCTTTGAACATCATCGAAGAAAAAACCGTTGGGCCAGATTTGGGAGCCGATTCCGTCCGCTCCGGCGTGCTGGCGACTATTATATCCGGTATTTTTGTGCTGGTGTTCATGTATCTTTGGTATTCAAAATTTGGACTCATAGCGAATATTGCCGTTGTGGTGAATATTATTCTGCTGATCGCCGGACTGTCGTGTCTGCAGGCGACGCTGACGTTGCCTGGCATCGCCGGCATAGCTCTCACTGTCGGTATGGCCGTTGACGCCAACGTGCTCATAAATGAGCGCATAAAAGAGAGCCTGAGACACGGCTCCAAATGGCTAAAAGCCATTGAAGACGGCTACGCCTTCGCCATGACGTCCATTGTTGACTCGAATTTGAATACGATAATAGGAATGTCGTGTCTCTACATATTCGGAACCGGTCCCGTGAGAGGATTCGCCATTACCACCATTTTGGGAACGCTGATATCATTCTTCACGGCAACTACCTTGACGAGATACATTATTTCCCTCTGTATGAAATCAAAACATCAACTTTCAATTCCAATGTAAAGAAGGAGCGAAGCCATGGAACTTTATAAATTTATACCCCATGATACAAAAATAGATTTTGTCGCCAAAAGGAAAATTGTGTTTTTGATTTCGCTAGTAGTAACGCTGGTTAGCGTTTTGGCTTTTAGCTTTCATAAACTCAATTTCGGAGTGGATTTCCAGGGAGGATTCGTGCTGGAGGTGAGAACACCCCAGGCCGCTAATATCGGTGATCTGCGGGAAAGGCTAAATAAATTGGAAATAGGAGAGGTCGCTCTGCAGGAGTTTGGCTCGGACCGAGATGTTCTTATTCGCATGCCCAGCAGCGGCGAAGAAAATCAAGTGGGACAAAACGCCGCTCTCGAAAAAGTAAAAACCGCTCTTGGCAATGATATCGACTATAGAAAAATAGAGAAAATAGGTCCCAAGGTCGGAAAGGAGTTAGTGCAGAACGCGCTGCTGGCCGTTACCATATCACTGCTGGCTATTTTATTGTACGTTTGGATACGATTCGAGTGGCAATTCGCCATCTGCGGTGTTATTGCTCTTGCCCACGACTGTGTGGTTCTGATGGGACTCTATTCTCTTGTGCACTACTTTGAATTTAACGTCAATGCGATAGTGGCGCTGCTCATGACCGCTTGCTACTCGATTCACGATACCGTCGTGGTCTTCGATCGAATACGAGAAAACATGATGGCCTATCGGAACATAACCATCGTCGATTTGCTGAATAAGTCCATAAATGAAACCCTGTCCAGGACGCTCTTGACGTCGATAACAACGGTGCTGTCGCTGTTGGCTCTTTGTTTTTTCGGCGGAAAAGTCATTTTCGATTTTTGCTTCCCGATTCTATTCGGACTTGTATTTGGAACCTTTTCTTCCATTTGCTTGGCGGCTCCGCTGCTATTGTTTACGGGCATCAGAATCGACGGTAAAGATCTAGAGGTGGGATTGGCAAAATAAATGAAGCCCGTCGTCGCAATAGATGGCTACGCTGGCAGCGGTAAGGGCACAATGGCCCTTATGCTGGCGCAGCATTTGGGTTTCGCTCATCTGGATAGCGGGCTTCTCTACCGCATGGCGGCTTATGTTCAGCTAAACCTAGTCCAGGAATTCACTCCCGAGGCTCTAGGCAATGTATTGGCAAAAATGTCTCTGGTGGATTTGCTAGAAATGAAACAACAAGTCTCCGAAAATATTCTTCGCACGGAGGCCATAAGCCTTGCTACAACGTCCATCTCTGCGCTTCCGGTAGTTAGAAACATCATAACAAAATTTATTAGAGAATTCGCCGCTAATCCCGGAGAAAGCTACGGCGGCTCCGTCATAGACGGCCGCGATATAGCTAGCGTCGTCATCCCGGACGCAGCCTGTAAAATATTTATGACTGCTGAACCACAAATCAGAGCAAAACGTCGCTTCGAAGCACTAAAAGTCAAAAATTGCTCCGTCACCTTTGAAGATGTATACAAAAATATGATGGCTAGAGATCAGCATGACTCATCCCGAAATGCAGATCCATTGACTTTCAATGATGACTATATTATCGTCGATACTTCCAACGAAACAGTTGAAGAATCATTCGAAAAAATTGTAAAAATAATCAATGATTCCGTAATTAATAAATGAAGGATTACTTTACTTGCCAAAAAAAAATATCAATATCATATATATTGGAATATTTTAATGGCTAGTTAATAATATTTTTGTATACTAGGCCTTTGGGAGGAAGTCTATATTTTGAGTAAAATTGCCAAAAATATCAGGGAAAGAAAAGAAGCTGGTCCTTCTAGAAAAAAAATAGCCCTTTTTTTGCTGTTTTTAAACGTCGTGACATCGGCGGCGGTTAGTATTTACATTCCCTGTCTAAAAGAAATGGCCTTCGATTTGCATACCACCAATGCCCTGTTGCAGATGACCATTGTTATACATCTGGTGGGAGAATTTATCGGACGCTTTTCCTGTGGTCCCCTCGTAGATTTCTACGGAAGTCGCCGCGTCGTGCTGCCAGCTCTGACACTGTCGATTATGGGCCATCTGGGATGTTTTTTGGCCGATTCTCTTCCTCTATTTATGCTCATGAGATTTCTGCAGGCCACCGGATCCAGTGTCATCTACATTGTTTCCGTCGAGATTATTATTGCGGAGTTTAATAATGAAAGCGAAAGAAACAGCGTGGTGGGCATACTGGAGCTTTATCAGCCCTTAGCCTGGATTTTATCGCCGTTTGTCGGCTGTATTTTTGCGGAAATTCACAGCTGGCGATTGTCATTTCTGATATTGATGATATCTCAGATCTTCGGTTTTTTTTTCTTCTGGATATATCACGAACGCACAAAAAATCGTACGAATGCGATTCTTTCGGTGGCAAAATATGTCTGCGACTATGGTTCGATCCTAAAAAATTCTCATTTTGTGACCTACGCTCTTATTCCAGGATTATTTGCCGGTGGATACATGATATTTGCTTCCAATTCTCCCTTCATATGCGCTCGAATTTTTGGAAATAGTTTTGCCGACATAGCCACATTTCAGGCTATTCCCCTGATATTCTATGTGCTGGCTACGTTTGCCTATCGCCATATTATTCGAAGATCAAGCATAAGGGCCGCCAAAAAAATAGGCATAGGCGTATACGCGATTTTTGGTTTGTACATGATTTTTGTTATTACATTCGAGGAAATTTGGACGGCGTATCATCTTTTAGCGCTGATGTGCGTGCAGTGCGTAGGGAGTGCTTTTCTGGTACCGGTTTCTATATTGAAGGCGTTACAGTCTTCGGCTCATGTTTCCTGCATAGGGGCATCGACGGTGGTGGTTTTCAGAAACATCATTATGTCGTTGTGCATATCGATGGGGACCAAAATGAGTGAAAGCATCACCATGATTATGGGAGCCGTATTCATGACGGTGGGAACGGTTTTAGTGCTCATGTTTGCTAGAAAAATAATGAAAAAACGTTATTTGAAAAAAATGAATAAGGTAGAATTTTAAGATTTTTCAGAAACATATTTATCATACGGCGGGGAATAAAATCTCGAAAATCCGGAATAATTGAGGCGCCAGATATCTTTATACGACGGATATATCTGGAGCATCGACGGATTTCATACCCACGACGTGATAGCCGGAATCGGCGTGAATAATTTCTCCCGTAACGCCGGAGGACATATCGCTCAGGAGGAACAGGGCAGTTCCCCCGACATCTTCCAGGGTTGTATTTCTGCGTAGGGGTGCGTTGTACTGATTCCATTTTAGTATGTAGCGAAATTCTCCGATGCCGGCGGAGGCGAGTGTTTTTACCGGACCGGCGGACAGTCCATTGACTCGGATATTTCTATCACCAAAATCGACGGCCAGGTATCTTATACTTGCTTCCAGAGCGGCTTTTGCGACGCCCATCACGTTATAATTGGGCATAACTCGCTGAGCTCCCAGGTAGGTGAGGGTCAAGATGGATGCGTTGTTGGACAGGTATTCCTGGGCATGCTGACACACAGAAACAAAGGAATAGCAGGAGATATCCAATGTATTTAGGAAATTTTTGCGGGAGGTATTGAAATATTTTCCCATTAATTCTTCTTTATCGGAGTAGGCTATGGCATGGACGATGAAATCTATTTTTCCGAATTTTTCGCGGCATGTTTTCATGAGGGATTTTATGCTATCATCATTGGCGACGTCGCATTCGATCATATCGATTTTTCCAAGGGATTCGGCCAGAGGCTTTACTCTTTTATACAAAACCTCAGATTGGTAACTGAAGACCATTTCGGCGCCGTGTTCGGCGAGAGTTTTTGCTATACCCCAGGCCAAGGATCTATCATTAGCCACTCCCATTATGATTCCCTTTTTACCTTTCATGAGTTTCATCTGTTTTCCTTTGTTTAGTGATATTAATCGCTGGACTTGTCATTTACCATTTTTTTTAGGATAGGGGAAGCTTTAAAGGCCAAAGTTCTTCTGGATGAGATTACGGCTTTTTCCAGAGTTTTTGGATTTCGTCCCATGCGTTCTTTTTTTTGTCTTACGTAGAAGGTACCGAATCCGGTAATTTTTACGTCTTCACCGTTGACGAGGGCGGCTGCGATTTCGTTTAGGATATCTTCTAGCATTTCGGAGGCGAGAAACTTTGTGACGCCGAATTCTTCGATGATGGCATTAGCGACATCGGATCTCGTCAAAGTTTCTGATTTTTTATTTTTCATATGCTCCTACTCCAGGTTAGTATTGAATTTTATCAATGCGGCTCCCCATGTAAATCCCGCTCCCATGGAGAGTAATACGACATTATTTTTTTTAAAAATTTCGCATCCCAATTCGCTCATGGCCAATGGTATTGATGCAGCTGACGTATTAGCATGTTTGTCGACAGTAATCAAGACTTTTTCTCGTTTTATGCCAGATAACGTTATTAATTTTTCTATTATTCTAGAGTTAGCCTGATGGGGTACAATTAGATCCACGTCATTTATTGTCATATTATGATATAGCAGTAGTTCTTGGAGGGCGTCGTTAAATTTTTCTATAGCGGCGCGGAACACTTCTTGACCATTCATTTGGACAAAGCCGACATTTTTTGTTGAGGAGACGCCGCCGTTTGTTTTGAGGTATTCGATGCCGGTTCCGTCGGAGTGGAGGATGCAGGATTGGATACCGCGGCTAGAATTTTCGGATTGAAGCAGCAGTGCGCCGGCGCCATCTCCGAAGAGGACGCAGGTTGATCTATCGGTCCAATCGAGGAGTCGGGAGAATGTTTCGGCGCCTATTACGAGGGCGCATTTATTTTTAGCGAGTTTGAGGCGGGCGTCTGCGATATCCAGGGCGTAGATGAAGCCGCTGCAGGCGGCGGAGACGTCGAATGCGACGGCATTTTTTGCATTTAGTTCTCGTTGGACGATGGTAGCGGTAGCGGGGAAGGTGTAGTCACCGGAGACGGTAGCGACGATTATGAGGTCCACGTCGTTTGGTGACACTCCGGCCATGGCGAGGGCTTTTCGGGAAGCTTCTACTGACAGGGAGGCGGTAGTTTCTCCATCACCGGCCACGTAGCGTTGTTTGATGCCGGTTCTCTGGGTTATCCATTCGTCGGAGGTATTGAGGGAATCTGGCAAGTCATTATTGAGGATGATTTTTTTGGGTAGGGCGGCTCCCAGACCTGTGACAACGGAGTTCATGAGTTATTATCCTTGTTATCGTGGTATGGTTTTGATTTTTCGAGTTGTTCCCGGATGCGGTGGAAGATATTATTATTTAGTATATTTATGGTGAATTGGAGAGCGTTAGCGAATCCGATGCTGTCGCTATTGCCGTGGCTTTTTACCACGACTCCTCGTAGTCCTACGAGTATGGCGCCGTTGTAGAGGCGAGGATCCATTTGGTTATGCAGTTTAGAGAGGGAGGTCATGGCCAGGAGTCCTCCTATTTTTGCCAGGGTTGAGCTTTGGAGGGCGGTTTTTAGTTCGGAGACGATATATTTAGCGGTTCCCTCTATAGTTTTTAGGGCGACGTTGCCGGTGAAGCCATCGGTGACGATGACGTCGACGTTTCCTTTACCGAAGTCGTCACCTTCGACGAATCCCACGTAGCCATCCATGAATTTTCTCAAGATTTCGGAGGTTTTTTTCACCAGTCGGCTACCTTTTACTTCTTCGGATCCGATATTCAGGAGGGCGACCTTTATTTTTTCTTTATTAAAGATGGAACGGGCGAGGGCTTCTCCCATGATTGCGAAGTCCACCATATTTTTTATATTGCTTTCGGCGTTAGCTCCGAGGTCCAGACACACGGTGCGGCCATTTTTTCCTGGTATTATGGAAGCGATGGCGGGGCGGTCTATGCCGTCTATGGTTTTTATGATAATTTTAGCCAGAGCCATATAGAGGCTGGTATTGCCGGAGGAGACCACCGCATCTGCTTCACCGGACGCCACCGACTGTATTGCGAGTCCCATGCTGGATTCTTTTCCGGAGCGCAGGGCGGACATTACTTCCATATCGGAGGTAACGGCCATTTCGGTGTGTCTTATTTCATAGGAGAGGTTAGGGGGGAAGGGATATTTATCCAATTCATTTTTATTACCGAAGATTATGAAGTGGTATGCGGATGAGGCAAATTTTGCCAATCCTTCTACAACAGCTGCTGGGGCGTTATCGCCTCCCATACCATCGACGGCAATGACTTTGGATGCACACATGCGCCCATCCTCCTGATGCTGTGCCACTAGCTCTGTGGACGTTTATCCCGTAGGATTTGTTTGCCGTTATACATTCCGCAATTGCTGCACATGTGATGCGGTAATTTAGCGTCTCCGCAGTTTGGGCACCATGGGATGGAATCGGGCGATTTCAGGGCCAGGTGCGATCTACGCATATCTCGGCGGGACTTGGAAATTTTCTTTTTGGGGACTGCCATAATATTCTCCTTCCTAAAAGCAATACGATACACTTGTGCAGATACTTTTACAAAAAAATAACGTATCTTTCAAGATAAAATTGTTAGTTTATGCAAATTCCTAGGTGGGATTCACCAAAAAATCTAGAAATCGCGGAAGGATGACGGGAATGCGGGGGCATTATTTTTGGTGAAGCTGGGAATCCGGGGGATGCGGATGGCGGGATCTTTTGCGGTGCTGTGTTGGCGGGGGTTTCGAGCCTGAAAATATTTTATAAATTTTATATATTTCTTTAACAATTCATTAACGAATGGATGCTAGGGTCATCGAAGGTTTACAGTAGTAACATATAGGTGATTAGATGAAAAATTATTGTAGTAACAGGCCTGAGACAAGGCAAAATCATTGTATAAAGCACATATTGGGAACGGGTTTAGCTCCTGCCGCGACATCCGGCGCCAGGAAGATCAACAAATTCGACGTCAGCCGGCAGATTTGTAAAATCATCTGCCTGACATTGGTGCTGGGCGCCTCCTCCTCCTCCCTATTCGGATCTGACCCTACGGCAGGCAAGTTTTATTATGACGGCAATAAGATGGAGGTAGAAGCAGACTATGTCCCCGCTAACGGCACCATCGACAGCCTCGCCAACGCCGACGACCAAGCGAATGCTTTGGTCGGTGCTACAGGTGAGAGTCCTTTCGGTATTTATGGTACTAGTAGTGGCGACCACGCTGCTGGTGATGGTAACACCGACACGCCGTACGTCATTGGAGGTCATTCTACCAGTAGTGGCGTAACTGGTAATACATTGAACGTAGGGGAGGCAGGTGCAGAGATAAAGCTATCGAAAACCGCTACTTCCGAGATTTACGCCGGATTAGGTGCTGTTGCTGTTACTGGTGAGGAGCCTGGTGTTGTAGTTACTGGAAACACACTCAATATAAAGGGGGCGGTAGGTTTAGGAGAAAATAACGACGCGAACTTCTACGGTGGCCGTTCCCGGAGCACCGTCGGCACCGGCGGCGCCGCTACCAGCGGTGACGTCAGCAACAATGATATTGAAGTCAGGGAAGCGATTACTGGAACTGAAGGGCTTAAACTGATCGGCGGCCAATCCGACGCAACGGCTACTGGTCTTACTGCTACCAGCGGTGATGTTAAGAATAACAAAGTCACCGTTGAGGCTGGTGGTGATATTAAAACTGGTGGTGCTACTACCATTATTGGCGGTAGTGCGAAAGCTTTAGCAGCAGGTGATGGTACAGAAAATTTTGGCAAAGTTAGTGAAAACAAGGTTGACATAAAGGCTAAAATTACCGCTTCGACTGCTGAGTTATACGGCGGATTCACCGAAAGCAGCGGCGACGCTGCCGTGGTGAATCGCGGTACCGTGGGCGGCCCCCAGGGCGGCACTAATGGAGACGGTAACAAACTGACCCTAGACGCCGAGAAGTCTATTGAGGTCAGCGGATATGATAGCGACGAGAATGCGGCAGTGTTGTCGGGCGGTTATTCTGCTAAAGGTAATTCCCAATACAATACATTAACCATTAGAGGGAACATCACTGCAGGAACGGATGCCGGAAATATCGATCTAACCGGTGGCTCTTCTGACGAAGGCGAAGCCTTAAATAATACATTAACTGTGGGTGGAATAAGCGTGATCAAATCCGAAAGCGAGAAGACCTTCGGGGATGGCGGTACGAACTCTACTTTTATTTCCTTGGCGGGTGGTTACGCAAAGGGGGCAACTAACAGTAACAGATTGGAGATTAGTGGTACAATTAAGTCTACTAAAAATGCAAGAATCGAGTTGTCCGGCGGTTATGGTAGCGATGGCTCTTCCGCAGATGGCAACACGTTATCGCTTTTGTCGAATAGTAAAATTATAAGTACAGGCACAGAT
>JAITQS010000010.1 GCA_031288795.1 Holosporaceae bacterium
ATTCTTGACATGTGCAGATATGTCCACAATATGCGACTCATCTGATTTTATTAAATTCAGAAATGATTCTATACAGTTTGCTCCAGGAAACGAACATCCTATTCCGACCACAGCTATATCAAAAGCCATTATGAATTTTCCTTTTTGGTTTGTAAAAACGCGGCCAAATCTTTTACATTCGAATATACAAACAGATCCAAAACGTCGATTTTATATCCATGCTCTTCAAGTTTTTTCGCTATTTTTATTATGCTGAAAGAATGCGCCCCAAGCTCGAAAAAGTTTTTCGAAATATCAACTATATTGCAGGCTAAAATTTCTTCACAAACTTCTTTTACAATTTTTTCTTCCGGAGTAAGGATAAGCTCTTTCGCCTCTGATTCCACGGCCTTCAGCTTCTTTAACGCTTCAAAATTTATTTTGCCATTCATGTTTAGAGGAAACTCGTCAATGCAGCAAATATAATTGGGAACCATATAACTCGGAAGATTTTTAGATAAAAACAATCGTAATTCTCCTTTATCCAAAGAATCGCTTGATTTTACATATAGCGATAGGCAATCTTCGCTATTGATACTTTCCACAGTCGCAACACATTGTTTTTTAATAAATTCAAATGCTTTTAATTCTATTTCTGCCAATTCAATTCTAAACCCGCGAAGTTGAATCTGTCTGTCTATGCGACCGAGATAAATCAAATTACCGTCGTCGTTTCCTATGGCCAAATCGCCGGATCGATAGAATAATCTTTCATCTATGGAGGGAATTCTCACAAATTTTTTACGGGTAATTTCATCTTTATTAAAATATCCACAGGAAACTCCATCTCCGGCAACGATAATTTCTCCCTTCAAACCGTCGGAAACGACTTTTGTATTTTCATCGACAAGATATATGTCAAGATCTTTCAGCGGAACGCCTATTGCGCTATTTTTTTCTGAACCGATAACTTCATAATAGGTATTGTGAACTGTGGTTTCGGTTATTCCATACATATTTATAAGCTTTGTGCAATTGAAGTTAGGAGATGCAGACCATTCTTTAATTACGCTTGGCTCAAGAGCTTCTCCACCGGAAACTATGTACCTGAGAGAAGGCAGTTTACGATTCCACTCTTTTAAAACGGATCGCAACGCGCTTGGAGTTTGGTTGAGAACACTGACTTGGTTTTTTTCGATAAATTCATAAAATTTTTGGGGAGAAAGAATTTCTTCACGAGTCGGAATTATCAATTTTCCTCCGAACAACAATGCTCCGAACATCTCCCATACTGAAAAATCGAATCCGTAGGAATGAAACAGACACCACACGTCTGTGCCATTGAATTTAAACTCGTCGCCGGTCGCTTTAAATAATCTGACGACGTTGTGATGCGTAATTCTTGTTCCTTTTGGATTTCCCGTTGTTCCCGTCGTATATATCATGTAGGCGTAATCGTCGGGTTTCGGATAGCAATTCACATTCTCGCTATCTGCAGCAAAATCAACATCAGAAATATTGATCGCATCGCATTCAAAATCGCAATCGATATTTGTAATTATGCATTTTGTTCCGGAATCGGAAAGGATATATTTTGCTCTGGTATCCGGAACTATTGGATCAATCGGAATATACATTTTTCCGGTTTTTAACACGGACAGAATCGCGACGATTAGATCAATACCAGCGCTCATTCTTATTGCAACGCCGGAGTCTTTACTTTTCGAAAGAATTATAGAAGCAAGTATTGACGATTTTCTATCGAGTTCCGAGTAGGTTATGCTTTCTTCACAGAATGTTACGGCAACGCTGTCGGAATATTGTTTGCACGCATTCTCAAACAAATCAACAATGGTTTCTTTCTTTTCAAAACGAATTGCCGAGCTTGCCGTTGCATTTTTTACATAGATAAAATCATCCGTAGTTTTTTCAAAATCGTCTTTATAATTATTGATATTTTCGATAATCAAGTCCAGCAGCAATTCCGCTTTTTGATCATTGATAAGGGACGTTGCATATTCCAGTCCAAGGATTATTTTATCTCTGCTTTCGATCAACTGAAGCGTGCAATCATACTTAGTATGGGGAAATTGCAATTCCACTTCGGATACTTTATGTTTTTCGCACATCTCCGTCATATCGGGCAATTTTACGAATACCGCCTGAAAAATCGGATTGCATGACAATGTTGCCAGCGCTTTCAGAAATCCGATCAGATCATCAAAAAGCACTCTTTGTTTTGCAAGATATTCCCATATTTTATCTCTGGAATATTCGATGAGCGTCGATATTTTTTCACTGTTTTCAAAGCAAAACGGAATCGGCAACAGATTAACAAAACATCCGAGAGAATTCTCTTCTTCGGTGGTAAGCCTGTTTCCAAATGGTACTCCAACGTTAAAATTTTTCTGACGGCAAAACTTGCTCAGCGTTACTGCATAAATCACAAGAATAAAGTTGGATATATTCGAATGTGATACTTTCAATATTTCTTCTAACTTTCCTAAAGATTCTCTTGGAATTTCTATCTTTTTTGTACGTCCGACGTAATCGAATTTTAAATCTCTTCGGTTCGTTATGGGCCACTGCATTTCGCAGGAGGTATCAATATTTTTGAATTCTTCCAGGAGACTCTCGTCTGTATTCCAACTAATCAGAGTTTGTTCCTGTATTATTTTTCCATTTAAAAGATTGAAAAAACTTTCTAATATAATTTGGAATGAATGGCCGTCCAAAATACTGTGATGACAGACAATGACGATTATATTTTTATTGAACAGACCAAATCTTATTAACGATCCGCCGAAAAAATCAAATGCTCTGAAAGAAAATTCATTGAGGACTTCGGTGGAGTCATCGTCGAACACCTGCAACTTTTCCTGTTCTCCGATGCTCCTATAAAAATGTCCGTTTTTGGATACGAACCTTGTATTCAAAATCGGAAAATTCTTCTGCAACGAAGAAACTGCATTATCGATAGTGTTTACATCAAAAGAATCGTTCAGCTTAAACGCATAGGCCATATTATATACGCCCAATCCCTGCGACATATTTTCGAACGCCACAAATCTTCTTTCCCAGGGAAACAATTCCTGAAATTTAGGTTCGAATTTGTCCATGAGATTTATGAGGCTTTCAGCTTTAAATATATCCTGAATGGAGATATTCCACTTCAACTGCTTTTTTATTTCATTCAAAAATTGAACAGCCAAAAGAGAATGGCCTCCGTTTTCAAAAAAGTTTTTTTCTGGGTTAATTGATTCTTTTTTCAGAACCTTTTTCGCAATTTTTATAAGATCATTATTAGACTCGATGGAATTATTTTTTGTTTGCAACAGAATTTCCTTTAGTTTTATGCGATCTGTTTTTCCGTTGTTATTCAGCGGTAGCTTGTCGAATATTTTTATGGTCGGAATCATATAATCTGGAAGATATTTTTTGATATTTTCCGCAATAGATTCCTGATCTGAATCTGCACAAATACAGGCGAAAATTTCACTGCGATCTTCAAGATAAATTACCGCTGCGGCTGTTACTCCGGCGATGGAAATCATTCTTTCTTCTATTTCGAGCAACTCTATTCTGTACCCGCGCATTTTTATTTGGTGATCAATTCTTCCGCAATAAAACAGAAGATCATTTTTGACAAATCCGATATCTTCCGTTCTATAAAATCTTTCGCCATTCAACGTTACAAATTTTTCATCCGTAGATTTTTGATTGCCGTAATATCCTATTCCTACGCACTGTCCGCCGATTAAAATTTCTCCTTTTGTTTCTGACGATACTTCCTGCAATTGTTCATCAACAACAATGATTTTTGCATTTGACAATGCTCCGCCAATTGAGACAAACGTGTCTTTCGTATTCCGCTTCGTCAAAAAACATGTGGCATAGGTCGTACATTCAGTCGGACCGTACAGATTATATACTTTTTGTATGTTTTCTAATTTATATAGCTCATCAACGATATTTTGAGTCAGCGGTTCGCCTGCGATGTTAAAAGTGGTAACGCTTTTCGGAACGCTCGTTGTTTCCAGCAAAGCTCTTGCAGCCGAAGGAACGGTATTTATTAGAGTCGGACTGATTCTATTATTGTCGATTAAATCTGTTATTTTATCGACCAGCAAAATAGTCTTCCCTTTTATAAGAGGCGCGAATATTTCAAATATTGATAAATCGAAAGAGATCGAAGTTGAGAACAAAGTTTTTTCCAGTTCTGATTCTGAATAAAATTTATCTACCCAATCCAAAAACGAATTTATATTGTCGTATCCAAGGCAAACTCCTTTAGGTTTTCCAGTAGATCCGGAAGTAAACAGAATATAGGCTAAATTTGGATTATCATTAACAAAACAATTCTCGAAAAACTCTACATCGGAATCCCTGACTATGGCGAAAGAATTGAGCTGGTCCGCTATCTCCTGTAATCGACCTTCCGGAAAATTTTTATCTATCGGAACATAGATTCCTTCGGCAATAAATATTCCGAGAATTTTTATGATCAAATCGATATTTCTGGAATGATATACAATTACCGAATGACCTTTTTTGATTCTACTTTTTTTGAGAAATTCCGCAAATTTGTTCGCTTCTGAAACGAGCTCTTTATAGCTCGTGACAGCTCCATTAAATTCAACTGCTCCGGCTTCCGGTATTGATTTTGCGTTTTCTATTATCTTCTCTAAAAACATATCAACTTCTCAGCAATGTAACTTGGATTCTATTTGATCTTTTATGAACGACGCCAAGTCTGACAGCACAGGGTATTCATAAATTGACATGGCATGCAGACTTAAACCAAAGTTGCTTTTGATTTTTTCATTTAATCTGATTGCAGAAAGAGAATGCCCTCCCAATTCGAAAAAATTATCATCCGCAGAGATAACGTCTATGCCCAGAATATCTGAGAAGTAATCGCTCAAACCCTCCTCATATTTATTCTTCGGCCAAATTATTTTGGCAGATTTTAGATTTCCTATTTCCGACCTTTTTTTGCGCGTCGTCTTTCTGTCCTTGACCAAAGACGTAACCGTTGAAACTTCATTCCAACGCTCCAGAACGCTATTAAGCTCGATTGTAGAAATAATAACACGATGCCATCTTGGACCGTTCTTTAGGAGTCTCTCAAAAACTATTGATCTCTCTTCCTCCGTCATTCTGTTTTTGAAATGTTCCTCGCTTAAATCTCTAAATTCCAGCAGAGATTCGAAGTCCCTTTTTCTGGACTGATTAACTGCTCCCCAATTGATCGCAAATACATTGCTTTTATTTTTGGATCTGCAATATCTTGCGAAATAATCCACGAATGAGGTCGAAGCAGTATTATCTGCTTGGCCCAATCCTCCAATCATGGAATTCATGCTCGAACAAAGAACAATAAAATTCGGATTATACTTTTCGCCGGCTTTTACTACATTTATTGATCCCCATACTTTAGCGTCAAACAATGTATCGAAGGATTCTATTGTTTTGCGATCCAAAATACTGCTCTCCACAACACCGGCTGCATGTATTACTCCTGCTATTCCTTCAGAGGCTCCGTATTTAGCGAAAATATTTTCAATATCACTGAAATTTTTCGTATCGGCCTGTTCTATGTAAACAGTCGCGCCGTTATTTTCGATTTGTTGCAGTCTTATTATTTTCTTCGATAAGCCGTGCTCAGGCCCGTTATTTTCTATTGTTTTTTCCCATTCGCTTTTCCAGGGAAATTTGGATCTTCCTATTAGAACAATTTTGGAGTTTTTAGTTTTTCGGCTTATTAGAGACGCTATGTCCAGGCCAAAGTATCCCAGTCCGCCGGTTATTATGTAAGTTCCATTTTGAAGTTTTATCTTGGATTCTTTTATGTCTATTTTCCTATACTTTTCTATGAATTTGCGATTGTTTCTGTAGATCGCGAATTCGTGATTACTGTTTTCTATCTCGCTAATTATTTGCTTTGTTATATCCTGTCCAATATCTAAAACTTTGCACGAATACGGATATTCCTTATTGATAGTTTTTGAAATACCAAAAATAGTTGATTTCAATGGAGAAAAATCTTCGTCAACGATACTTGTAATTTTATTGGTAACGATAGCTATTGTGCATTGCGAATTTCTGTTCGCAGAGCTAAGAGCTTGTACGGTATACAGGAGACTGAATAAACCATTTTCCAAAATCTGTCGGTCATCTTCGAAATTGTTCAGAGAATAGCCGTGAACTATTACATCAGGCAGACATGACGTTCTTTTCAACTTCTCAAAGATTTCGAAATATTCTTCCCTGGATTTTACGTCGTTTAAATGAATCGTCGTTACCGGAAGATCGGGATATATTTTCTGAATTGCATTTGATACTAGATTATTCTCAGGTTCAATAATCAGCCATTTTTTTGTGAGATCCGACTGCTTATCGCAAAAATCATCTTCCACATACATCGGTGTATAAAACCATTCGTCAATGTTGGGATTTTTTCTATTGATAGAACCAGAGCCTTCTTTTCTGTAGCCGATATCAATCCAATATTTATCTTCGTCAAACGAGTAAGCGGGAAGAGGAATGCGCTTGCAGTCGGTAAAATAATCGCTCCAAATAATGTTATCGCCGGAAAGAAAAGCCTTCTTCAGTTTCTGAAGATCTGATCCTATGGCATTAACATTTTTCCCTGACATTTTTGAATAAACTATTTCGGCTTTTTTCAGTTTTTCTAACAAATCTTTTTCGGATGAAATAAGAAACGCCGTTTTATATTCAAAAACAGGTCGCCTCACAGCTAGAGTAAAGAAGCAATCATTCAAATTTATTTCTGTATTTTCTTCTAAAAATTTTTGCCATTTAAGGATTTGTTTTTCGAGAGAAGTTTTGCTTTTTGCAGAAAGCATAAATAGTACTTCACGATTCTCGTTCGTTTTTGAAATTGAATCTTTATACTCTTCGAGAATAACGTGAACATTTGTTCCCCCAACTCCGAAAGAACTTACTCCGGCGATTCTTTTTTCATTGCTTTTCCATTCGACGGTTTCCTTCAGAATTTTAAATGGAGAATTTTCCACATCGATTTCCGGATTGCTTTGATTGTAGTGCAGCACGCCGGGCAATTTTTTATGCAGGATACATCCGAGCGCAGTCAATAAACCAACAATTCCGGCTGCGCTGTTCATGTGTCCCAGGTATGATTTTACGGAACCAATCACGCAGGAATTATTTTTGGAAGTTTCAGAAAATGCCTGTATTAAAGACTGAAATTCTATTGGATCTCCCAATTTTGTACCAGTACCATGACATTCAATATAGCCCACATCTCTTTGGTCTATTTCCGCCATTGATAGCGCAGTTGATATGACATTTTTTTGACCTGAAACACTTGGAGCTGAGTAGCTGATTTTTTCGCTGCCATCGTTGTTAATAGCTGAAGCAATTATTGTAGCAAAAACAGTGTCTCCATCAGCAATTGCGTCCTCCAATCTTTTTAAGACTACTACACCGTATCCGTTGGTGAAAACAGTACCGTCAGCGTCTTTATCAAAAGGTCTGCATACTCCGCTTTCGGATAAAATTCCATTCTGTTGAAACATATACCCTGCCTGCACCGGCGTTAATATTGAAACTCCGCCGGTCAAGGCCATATCAGATTCATATGACATTAAAGATTGAACTGCCATGTGAACGGAAACCAAAGACCCGGAGCAACCAGATTGAACCGTAAGACTCGGTCCTTTCAGATTCAAAAGATAAGAAATCCTTGTGGCTAAATAATCATACCCACATCCGTAAATAGACATTTCTTTATCATCTTCCGACCAGTTTCCGGAATCTATTATATTGTTCAACAGATACGAATTTACGCCTTCGCTGGCGAAGACTCCAACGCAACCTTTTGCCTCCAGCGGATTGTATCCGGCATGTTCAAGTGCGAGATATGCATGCTCCAGAAATTTTCTCTGCTGCGGATCCATAAACAAAGCTTCTTTCGGACTGATTCCAAAAAATGCCGCGTCAAAAGAAGAAAAACCTTCGGGATATCCACCGACAAATTTATAATTTTTCGAATCGACGTATCCCAAATCATTATGATAGGCATCCACTTCATCTCTGGAGAATTTTTTCGTGCAATCTACGCTGTTAAATACATTCTTCCAAAGTTCGCTAACGTCGTTTGCATTGGGAAATTGCCCTGAAAAACCTATTACCGCTATTTTATTTTCGTTGCTCATTATCTTCCTTTTTGTTTTTTCAGTTTATCGAAATATTGCTGTTTCTTTTTTATTCTGTCGGAAATTTCAGAGTCCTTTTGAAGATTCGCTTCGCTGCTTGAATATTTTTGAACTATGGAACGTATTGTCGGAAACTCGAACAAATCAACTGTCTTTATCGGCCAATTGAATCTTTTGGCAATCACTCTTACGAGCCTTAAAGCCAGCAGCGAATCTCCGCCAAGTTCAAAAAAATTATCGTTAATTCCTATTCTTTCGAATCCCAAAAATTCACGCCATAGATCATGCATCTTTTTTTCAAATTCATCGGATGGGGGAACGTAGACGCTTCGCATTGGAGGTCTGTCCGCATAGGTCTTTGGTCCTGCGTTTTCCGTTTCTGAAACGGAAGTCCAACTTTTCGCCCTTTTTCTCAGATCAATCGTGGAAATTATTACACTTCCATTTTGAGGAGCAAGCACCGGAATAGACAACGCTTCTTTATCTTTTATCGCAATGGAATCCAGCAGGCTTCCAGCACTGTTTTGATCGCTTGATTCTACGCTGAGAGCATCCCAATTATGCACCGCCCATCCATTCCTTTCAGAAAAATCATCGATAAAATCATGGGAAGCCGAATAGATCAGCAAATCGATTCCTCCCAGCACAGAAGAAATAGATGAGACCACAAGTACTTTAAATTCATATTGATCTTGTATGGTTTTTATATTTTTAAGACCGTCAATCTTCGGTTTTAGAACTTTTAAAACATAGTCGGATTTTATATCGCAGGTTCTGCGCATATGATCAGATTGATCAACGCCAGCCGCATGAATAACAAGATCCATCCCTCCAAAGTTTTTGTCAATCCAATGGAAGCACTGCTCAACGCTATTAGCATCTGTGACGTCCAAATTAGCAGTACAAAGTTTATCAGCCGATGATTTGAAGTTGTCTTTAACATCATTCTCATTAACAACCATATTATTTTGCAGAGACCTGGATGCAATTATGATTTTTCCGTCGACAAGTTTAGAAAAGGCATTCGCGTAATAGCCGCTCATTCGTCCGAAACCGCCGATAATCAAAATATTTTTGTATTTTTTATCATTACTATTTTCGACATGATTTTTCTTTATATAATCAATGACGTAAACTTTTCGATCGATAAGCTTTAGATAATTTTCTGATATGTCGCTGTTTATGATTTTTGCAAGGAAATCCCCGTCGTCTGCATTATTTGCTTCAATAAATCTGAGATTAAGAAAACTCATTTCCTGCGCTATACATTTCGTGAAAGCTTTGTATATCGACGCAATTGATGAGCCGTTGCTTTTTGCAACAAAATCTATGCGTTTAACCGATGCGATTCTTTCGGAATAATTTTGGATGAGAGTTATCACACTTATAAAATGGTCTATCTCGGTATCGTCGCTAATTTCTATTATAAGATGTTCTATTTCAGTCGTTTGGTATTTAAAAACGTCTTCGATTTTTACAAATTCTTTTTTGTAGTTTGTTTCGTTTATATCGTTTCCGTAGGCTACAAAACAGCGTTCATAGAACCAATCCTGCACTTTTAATCTTCCGGTTTTTGACCTGTTTCCGGAATTATTTGGTTTCAAATAACATTCTTTTTCCGAAAAAGGATACGTTGGCAGACTAATTTTTCTCAGAAAATGATCTTCATAAAAATTGTTGAAATTTATATCAACTCCATGCAGCCATAGATTAGATAAAAGTTCGTACAGAACCGCATAGTCGGATTTTGTCTTTTCATGATGGCCTTTCATTGTGCAAAAAGAATCTATATCGGAAATCCCGTTCATTTTTATCAGAGTATTGATAGTTCTTCCCGGTCCAATTTCAACGATGATATTATCTTTGAAATTTCCAGAAACTGTCTTGGTCATTGATACAAAATTTACAGCCGTACGCATGTGTTGTAGTAAATAATCGCAGGAAATTTCGTAAATTAGTTCTCCAGTTATGTTGCTGATAATGGGAATATCGGCTTTGGAGAACTTGATATTTTCACATTCTTTTCTAAAATCTTTTAAAATTGACTCTATATACCTTGAATGAAAAGCGGCTGACGTGTGAATATCTTTGAATAAAATATTCTGCTTTTCCAATTCATCTTTCAATGCGTTTATATCTTCATGCAATCCTGAAATTGAAAGTAATTCCGGAGAATTGTATGCGGCTATATCACATTTATATTCCTCTAATAGATCAGATATATATTCTTGTCCTGCATTAACTGACAGCATGGCTCCATTCTTCATGGAATCCAATAATTTTGCTCTGCAGGCGACGAGCTTAATCGCCTCGTCCACATGTAATATTCCTGAAATCGCATAGGCGACGTATTCGCCCAGGCTATGCCCCAATAAAACCTTCGGAACAATTCTAAGGTAAATCAAAAATTTCGCCAGCGAATATTCAACACAAAACAAAGCCGGTTGAGTATAAAAAGTCTTATATAGATAAGTAGAATCAGAAAATATTTTTTCTTTTAGCTCCAAAATACCTTCTTTTTCGAATAGACAGACTACTTCGTCAAAAGTTTTTCTAAAAAATTCGCATACTCCGTATAATTCTAGAGCCATTTTGTTATATTGCGATCCCTGTCCGGGAAAAGCGAATATTACCTCCTTCGATTTTTCGCAAACATTTTTCCTAACGAAGCAGTCATCAAAGCCTTGCCAATAAATTGCTGCTCTGTGATTGAACCCCTTTCTTCCGCAATTAATGGAAAACGCTATGTCCTTTGCGATATCGAAATTGTTTTTTGCAAATTTTTCTATCTGTGCAACGTGTTTATTAAGGACTGCGTCTTCTTTTGCGGAAACTAAAAAAAACTCGCTGGTGGAACGTAGATTTTTGCAATACCTGTCGTCCTTATATTCAGATAAAATAATATGAGAGTTAGTTCCTCCGATTCCCAGAGCAGTAACCGCTGCAGTTTTCGTACCTGCCGGCCAGTCGTCGTGGTTCTTTGAAAACACAAATGGAGAATCGTCGAGATTAATTTTTTCGTTTGCCTCGGTAAATCCAAAAATGCTTGGTCTGATTTCGTTACTAAACGACATCAAAATTTTTATAACGCCGAGTATGCCGGCGCTAACATCCGTATGCCCTATATTATTTTTCAGGGCTCCTAATTTACAAAATTTTCTTTTGTTGGTTAATTTCTTATACGCGTTTTCAAGAGCAAGATATTCGATGGTATCGCCAAGCGCCGTGGCTGTTCCGTGAGTTTCTATATATGAAATATTCTCAACGTCAATCGAACTTTTAGATATCATATCGTATATCAAATCAGATTGCCCTTTTAAGCTCGGAGCTGTAAATCCGGCTTTATCTGATCCGTCATTGTTAATTGCAGATTCTTCTATTATTCCGTATATTTTATTTCTGTCGGCTATTGCGTCGTTTAGTCTTTTTAAAATTACAACGCCGACTCCAGATGTAAATACTGTTCCGTCAGCGTTTTTATCAAATGCACGACAGTTCCCAGAGGCAGAAGATACTCCGCCTTCTATGCAAGAATATCCTTCTTTTTCGTAGTCTGTTATATGTACTCCGCCGACAATCATGAGATCGTTGTCTCTCATGATCAAACTTTGCTTCGCCATATGTAGGGCGACCAAGGAACTTGAGCAACCGGACTGAATTGTTGCGCAAGAGCCTTTGCAATTAAATTTATAGGCGACTCTCGTGCTTAAAAAATCGCAGGAATTTCCTGTTAGAGAAAACGGATCCTCATCCAGATCTTCAAAAGAGCTGTTAGATAAGATATTGTTCAGCAAATATGTGTTGATTCCGCAGGCTGCAAACACTCCTATTTTGTTTTTATCGGGGAAATTACTCTCACCAGCCATTTCCAAAGCCAGCCATGCATGCTTCAGAAACAATCTTTGCTGAGGATCTATATATGTGGCTTCGTTTGGAGAATAACCGAAAAAATTACAGTCAAATTGTGCGGAATTCTTTATGTATGACCCATACGGTTTTCTGGAATCATCAACATTTTCTAATTTTTCTATTGAAGTTTGGTGATTCAAAATTAAATTCCACAAATCGCTTGCATTATCCGTATTGCCTACCTGGGCTGAATATCCAATAATTGCAATTTTTTCATTCATAAAATTTCTCCAGACAAAGCGTTTCTGATTTTTTGAGAAAATATGTTTCTGTTAATTTTCAGGACTCCGTTTTTATGCGTTATCAATACATCTATTCTGTTTCCAACGTTTCGAAATTCAATTTGAAAATCAAATAAAGCATATTTACTGAGATGAGAAATTGGATATCCGTCATCTGAAAGCGCAAACTTTAATATATTCATATCGAGAAAATTCAACATAATTTTAGGAGATCCGGAGTATTTGTATATCGGATTTGGATTCGCAATTAATTCCAATAATTTGTTTTGAATAGCGGAAGGAGATGTTGTTTCCAATTCCAGCAGTTGAGTATCAACGAACATACCGATATCGTTTATGTTGGAATTATCGCGCGCGGAAAAAGGTATTGCATACTCGAAATCCGTATCGTTGGATATCTCTGCTATTGACTCGGAAACTTTACTGATCAGCAGAGGAAACAAAGTTGTTCCATTTTCTACCGATTCTTTTCTTAATTTTTTGGTTGTTTCCTCATCTAAAGAGAAAATAGTTCCATCGCTCTCCGGCTCGGTAGAATCTGCCAGAAATGCGTATTTTTTCCATGATCTGTCGATTGAACTAAAGTCATCTGGCATACAGGAACAAACTTTCGAATTATTAACATAGGAAGCAGCTTTTTGCTCATATGCATTTTCCAGATCTTTCATAAACAATCCGAGAGACCAGCCGTCCATTAGGGAATGATGGAATTGTATTTTGAAAAATTTTCGATTGCCCTTTTCATAAACTCCTGCGCAAATCAGAGGTGCTTCCAGCATATTAAATTCCATATCGTCCACACTCCAAAGCGGAAGTACCTCCGTTGGCTTGCTGCATAACATTGAATTATCATCAAAATAAAAGACTCTGTTTAAGTTGTCGGAAGCTTTTATAAGTTCAAAAAAAGCACTTTTTAGTTTGGAAACATCAACGTTACTCGATAGACTCCACCCTTCGCGTATCGTATATATGCCGCGATTCCCGGCGATTAATTCCGCTAAAAAACATTGATTTTCTTGTATAGAAGCTCTCATGGTTCTCCTTAATAATCATCATTAAACCGAATAAACCCTAAAAGCGCCAAACGATTCGAACCCCATTTTTTGATACACATGCCGGCCGTCATCAGACGCTTGCATTCCAACAATCTTACATCCAACGGCAATTAGATTCTTTATGGCGACAGATGTCATATATGTTCCAAGCCCCTTTCTCTGGAATTTTGGGTTTGTCACGATATCGTATATTCCCCCAAAATTTTCGTCAGACACGACAGAACAACAGATGGCTGCAGGCTCATTATGCATATATCCGACAAACATTTTGTATTTTTCATTTTTCACATCGTAGCTTGCAGAAATTTTCTTATAAAAAGCGATAGCTTCCTCGTCGAAGGGATCAAAAACCGAAGCCATAACAAAACCGTAATCTTCAAATTCAGTAATATTGGATACTTCTTTCGTTACTAATCCTTCGATTTCCTTAAATTTCATAATTACATTTTGAATATTTGCTGCCATTGACAATTCTGATTCAACGCATTTTAAATTTGCAGATAGTAGAATTTCCTCTATTTTTTCATCAAAATTCTGAGGACCAACCCACAGGGCAAACGGCATATTTTTTTTCGCATAGTGCTCCATCATTTTTTTTACGTCATCTTCAGATAATTTTTGTTTGTCCCTTAGGCAGGCGACATTAAACGTATCGGACGAAACGCTTGCGTCGACAAAAGAGATGGCCTCGCCGTCGGCAACTTTCATGCCACTGCATAACCTCGGCAGGAATGTAACTTTCTCATAAAAATTATTTTCCAGAATTTTTTCTATTGCACTTGCCTGTAACATTTCCCTTACTCCCTAGTTGAATTGCTTTTTGCTGAAAAAAATCATCTGTTCCTCCGGCGTTGGATTTTTAAAAAAATCGACCAACTCCATGGACAGAGCGAAATCGTTTATGTACCTCTGGATTATTTGCAGCGCCTGAAAAGATTGCCCTCCCAATTGAAAAAAATTGGATTTTTCGTCAATGGAGTTCGTAGCGAGAATTTCTTTCCACAATTTCATTAGTTGAAAAACATCAAAAGAAGAAGTATTTGTTTTTGCAATCGAAATCATTTCCGATAGTGCGTTTCTGTCGATTTTATCACTGCCGTTCAGCGGCCATTTTTCCACACGCACAAACATTGACGGCATCATATGAGAAGGCAAAACATTGGCTGCAATTTTCTGCAGCTCTGTTTCATTTTGTTCTCCCTCGAAGAAACAGCATATTTCCTGTGTATCTCCGCTCGAATAAGTCAAAACATAAGCACACCTGACACTTTCCAGAGATTCTATGCTCCTTGTTACTTCCTGAAGAGATATTCTGTATCCGCCTCGAATTTTTACCTGATCGTCTTTTCTGCCATGAAAAATAAAATTGTTATTTTCGTCTAATGATACCAAGTCTCCTGTGTTGTAAACTCCATTATACAAGCTGATTCCGTCAGAACTTATATGTCCCAACGCTACTTGATCGCCTTTAATGACAAGTTCGCCATTGATGATTGATAATTCGTTTTTGTGCAAGGCATTGCCGAGAACAATTGGATCTGCTTTTTTAAATTTATGAACGATTACGCAAACCGTTGCTTCGGTTGGACCATAGGCATTCCACAGATTATATTTTTCGTTCCAATCATCGAGAATACTTTGATGAAAAGCGTCTCCCCCAACAAAAAGATCACGCATAGTATGTATATTCTTTGAAACGATGGTTCTTGCGACAATTGGCGTTAGCAGAGCTCTATTTATGTTATTTTTTACTATAAATTCAGCAAGATTATTTGATAGAAGAACAGTATTTTCCGGAGTCAGAACAACGGTTCCCCCATAACAGAGCATAGAAAATATTTCCCATATGCTTGCATCGAATGAAACCGAAGCAAACTGTACCATTATAGTATGCTCATCTGTCGGAACGGTATTTTGCAAGGCATCCAGAAAAGACAGCAGATTTTTATTGGAAACCATCACTCCTTTTGGCTCTCCAGTCGTCCCGGATGTGAAAATCATATAGGCAAGATCTTCATTATATAATCTGCTGTTATCAAAAACCTTACATGATTCATCAGAAATTATTGCATACGGACTTGTTATATCTTTTATCTTTGCAATTCTTTTCTGAGGATATTTTTCCGGTAAATTCAAAAAGCCGAATTCCATTTTAAGACATGTTAGAACATCAATTATTGCATCAATCTTCTTTGATCTCTTAATGATAACGAGAGAACCTTTTCGGCTTTGCAAATTAAGCTCTTTAAGCTCCTGCGACCTTAAATTAACTTTGTCGATAAGCTCCTTATATGATATATGAACATCTCCGCAAACTATTGCGTCCTTTGATAACTCTTTGTTTTTCAGAAATAAATCAAATACTCTCAATGTAATCACCGCTTATCAACGATATGCTCTATGTCTGCTTTTTTTATTTTGCTCAGCAATGCTATCAAAAATTTCTTCGTATTCTCAGCATCCTCCAAATCGATAATGCTATTTCCGGAATGCGTATACCTACACGGAATCCCGATATTTATGGCGGCGACTCCATTGAAGCATTGCTGCAGCGATGAAGCGTCATGCCCATAGAGCTGCATAGCGTCATATTGGTATTTCATTGTATTTTTATTTGCAAAATCAATAAAATATTCCAGCAATTTCTGATCAGGAATCATACTTCCGTCAAATACAAAAAAAGAAAAGCCACTACCCAGTTTTGTGCCGCTTCCGTCAGGATCTGCGACCTGCAATGGGAAATCAGCTGACATGCTAGTATCAATACTGATAAATATGTCCGGTTTTATTGTACCGGCAATAGCTTTCGCGCCGCGCATACCAACTTCTTCTTGAACTGTGCAAACAACGATTAAATTGACATCCAAACTTTTTCCCTTCAAAGCATTCATAACACCGTCAAGTACTGCCAAGCCAATCCTGTCATCCAATGCTTTTGCCAATATTCTTGTGGAATTTGCCCCTATAATCTCAAAAGTCTGGTACGGAGCTATACCTAAGCCTGGTCTGATTCCCATATCTTCGGCTTCTTTTTTGGTTTTTGCTCCAATATCAATGAACATCTTATTCATTGGTTTCACCGGAACGGAAGGGTATTTGTTGCATACATGGGCAGATTCAAAACCAGAGACTCCTACAACATTTCCTTTCGAGGTTTTTATAATCCACTTTTGCAAAATGGTCGCTATTTCCAACCATCCGCCAAGAGGCTCAAATCGGATAAATCCATCGTCTGTTATTGATTTTACAACTAGACCTACTTCATCCATGTGAACGCATACGACAACAATTGGTTTAGTTCTATCGCGCACCGAACAATTCATGCAAAAGAAAACATTCCCCAAATTATCTATATACACTTCTCGACATATGCTTTCCCATTTTTTTATCAAAAAATTACGCATATCGTCTTCAAAACCAGATGGAGAAGAAATCGGGCTCAATTCTTTCAATACATCTATCGTGCTACTACATATACACTCACGTAGTATGCACAGATTTAGTAAAAACACTTTTATACAAAATAAAACTAATCTCATATCAGCCTATTAAATTGCTTTTACAAAAATACAATACAACAAAAAAGCTGAAATTAAAATTCGTCAACTTCTATATCTTCAAGCTCCTAATCGGTTCGAAGTATATCAATTTTGTAATTAAATGGATACAGAATATTTCGTTCTATTTCCACTTTTAATTCAGGCACACAGTTTTTATTAAATCTATATATTAACTGAAATACCAGACATTAAGTTGTATCTGAATAGTATAATTACTTAGTCTTTTATAGTTGCTTAAAATCTCAAACATGGAGTGTACATGTTTAGCAGCAATATTAAATTACTAATGAGGCAGAAAAACAAATCGATTGAGGCAATAATGGAGGAAACAAATTTGGATTGGCATACAATAATTAAAGCCAGGAAGGCTTCAGAAATAGGCGACTGCAAACTAAGCACACTGAAAAAAATAGCAGTATCGCTAGGGGTAGGTTTTCACGATATTTTCGAAGAAGACTAAATGTTTTTAAGCTCTTAAAGTAAAGAAAAGGTATGCTATATAGTAAAATAAAACTAATAATGCACAAGCGATGTAAGACTATGCGCGAATTGTCTGTTAAATCTGGTTTGTCTGCAAGTACTATTTTAAGATTGTCAAGAAATGATGGCATAAAGGGCACAACGTTGCGCTCTTTAAAAAAGATATCGATAATACTAGAGTGCCGTGTAAAAGATCTTGTAGATGACAAACAAAGCTAATAAAAACAACATAAATGAAGTTGAAATACGTCCAACATCAAAATTAGCTACAGCTCTTTATATAAGATTATTCTTCTTTTTTGATCACCAGTTTTGATATTCCAAAGGCTGCCAATCCAGCTTCTATAATTGCGTCGATGTAATTCGGTGTGAACCACATGACCACTGCGGCAGCGATGGCGATTATGCCTTTGACTTTTTCGTTTGCGATGATTTCTTTAAGTGTGTTCATGATATTTCCTTTCCTATTTAAAAATTACGAATATGCCCGACGGAGCCATCCCTCGATGAATTTTTGTTGCGATGGATTTGCGTTGGCGATGAGGCGATAATAGCCGGCGGCTTCGGATTTTAGGGCTGCGAGGAGATCTGTTGGATCGGATTTGTTGATGGCGGCCAGCGTGATTGGTCCGATGATACCGTCCTCAGCGACCTGTTCTCCGGCGGCTCGCAATGCCCTCTGGATGAGCCTGATAGCCTGCTGGATTCCGCTGTGAACGGCCAGATCGAACAGTTTTATGGCAATGTTTTCATCAACTATGTCTTCGCATTTGGCTTTGAGCCAGAAGTCGCAGAAGTAGATTTTCTTAGCCTGGTCTCTAGTTAAGTTCTTTATATCTAACTTTGGATAACTGAGTTTCGAAATGCCATATTTTGTCTCGCCTCCGGCATCTTTGGGATCCTTGACATACCCACCCTCGTGGTACATCAGGTAATCAAAGGCTTTTAGGAATTTATGGCTGTACATCGTCAGCCTCATTTTCTTTAGCCTGCAAAAGCTCAATTTGCTTTCTAAGCTTTGCAATTTCAGCATTAATGCGAAAAAACCAATAGCCTCCTGCTATCGTCTGCAGAACGAGAACGAATAGAAATAACCAAGAAAAAAAGCGAGATTTTGGTCTCGTTTTGCATTGTGTTACAGGACTTATCTTAAATTCTGACATGTCTTCCTCCTTATCAATTAACATTTGCGCACTCGACGCTGGTCGTGAACCCACTCGCGCTCAGGGTGTGTTCCACTCTTGAAATAATCCAATTTGTCGGGATTTTCGGACTCAGTCCTCTGAAAACAATTGGAGATTCGGCAAAGAAATCCGGGCGGCCACCGGTTGTAAATCTAAATGTCTTGTTTGATTTTATAACCCGTTTGAACTTAGCATTTGCAGCAGCCAGGGCTGATTTTTCAGAAGAAAATATCTCGTCCAGTTCTATTTCCGGATCGCCGGAGCCGGCTTTAACCATGTGATACTCGCCTTTGTCTTTGTCGTACCAGTTGGCGAAGACGGTGCCTACGGCTCCTCCGCTCTTGGTTTCTTTGAATGAGCAGGAATACTCGCCAAGCTCTGATACATCAACATATTTTGTGGGCAGGTTCTTGCCGGAAGCTGATTTTGCGCTCATATCGTCGGCAAAAACCAGATGTCCATCCGTTGGCTTTGCAACGGCTCCAGTTTTTTGCGATAATCGCGTTAGGTAATTCATGTCGCTCTCTGCGAATTGTGGAAAATCCTCTAGTTCCAGGCCTTCCAGGTCTCCGGAAACAGCTGCATCAAGATCAAATTCGTTGGCCATTTCTGTGAGAAGCTCGTCCATTGATCCTTCATGGTTCTTGCTCTTCTGAGACCGCATAGCCTTGCTTGCCGCATTTGCCTTGATTTTGAGCGTTTTTCTGGCTCCGTCGATGTCGATTTCCTTGACATAGTAGCTTCCGATTTTTGTAAGCTCGCCGCCTTTATATCCGAGAGACACTGAAATTACAGCCTCTGTGCGGGGTAGCGGGAAAGCGTCGTCGAAGTCATCCAGCTCGATTTCACAGGAATCGCTCATAATTCCGGCTTCGTCAGTGGTACGAATTGAGATAATGCGTTCTTTCACGAGTTCTGTTTCGCCATTAATAAGTACTTGCAGTACAGGCGTTAATGCTTCGCTCCCCTGTGGCACAGTATGCAGAGAACCTTGCAACTGTGAAGTAGAATTCAATTCCATAGTCGAATTTCTCCACGTTTGTTGGAAATTGAGGCAATGTAGGGCAATTTTACGACAACGCCTGCCGGTAATTTTTCGTCCGTGAGATTCGGATTAGCAGCCAGAACCTGCTCCAGCACAGCTGTTGTGCCGTAGTGTTTCCAACAGATCCAATCCAAAACATCATTTTCTTTGGTTGTGTAAATTACCACCGCAAATACTCCCTTGCTAAGCTTGTAATCGTGTTAATCAAGGAGTTCGCGCCGTCTACTCCGACAAATGCGTCCTTAACACCCGGAGTCCTTTTTAGCGTAAGCTTAAATTCCACCTTCTGCGGCACGCCATTTTTGTTGAAATACGACTGAGTTTCGCTGATGGAAATAATAACGAACTTGCCCAAAATTTCGCCGGAATCGGTAATTAAATTATTTGCTGTTTTACAAAACTCGGAATTTCTAATGTCTGCAATCGTTTGATAATTATCGTCATTTTTTGGTAGAATATCGCTCAGTCCGAGCTGCTGCAGAGCAAAATCCTGAGCCTTTTCCCTGGCTATTCCGATGACCATTTTGTCCATACTATTATATTGTGTGGCGGCGTTCAGCTTTGGATAAAACACGCCTTCGATCTCAACATTATCCTTCGCAATGCCCAAATTTTGAACGTAGGGAAGGTCGCCAACCCGATCCGTATCCACCCACTTGAACTCCGTCGATCGCGTCAAACTGTTGGCGGACAGAGTCTTTAGGCTGAATTGAAAATTGCCGTACATCATGGAACCCCCGGAACGGGATCGTACAAGTATGCCCAATTGAAGCTTTTCATTTCTTTGCTTACCTGTTTTGCAACTTCTCTTGGATCGCTGATTTTTGAGGCGTTTACGTTGACAGCAACACTTACGTTCTGGTTTTTTGTGATCGGAGCAGCTTTCGCACCGCTCAGCGGAGGTAATTTTGAAGTAATCGACGGACGATTTTCATTTGCGCTAAACAGACTGCCGATACTCGAAACAGAGGACTTTGCGCCGTCCCATAATTTCGAAAGCGGGGTTGTAAATTTATCCCACTTTGGAGCAATGTCATCCCAGATTCCAGTAAAAAACGTCTTGAGCTTCTGCCACGATGCCATGATTTTGTCGGCGACATTCAAGGATTTGATTTTTTCGATGAACGAATTCCAATGAGGAACCGCTGCGTTCCAGAGCGTCGAGAAAAAATCTCTTACCATAGTCCAGGCGGTCATTATTTTATCCACAACGGCATATTCTTGAAGTACGAGTTTAAAATTATTCCAATGGGGCTCGGCAAAACTCCAAATGCTTTCAAACAGAGACTTTACGACGTTCCAACCAGCAGCAATTTTATCGATAACGCCGTACTCGTCGAGAATAGCTTTGAATTTCAGCCAATGGATTTGCGCAGAATTCCAGATGGTTTCGAAAAAGGCTTTGGCCGCTTCCCATCCAGCCATGATTTTGTCAGTAACGCCGTATTCGTCCAGAATCGCTTTGAATTTTAGCCAATATGGTTCCACTTTCTCCCAGATTTTCATAAGAAAGTTCTTGACGGTTTCCCAGTTTTCGTAGACAGCCCAGGCGATGCCGATGAAAGCCAGCGGACCGATCTTGAAAAACGAGCGAAACGCGGCTCCTGCCAAAGCCAACCCAAGCCGCAATCCTTTGAATACGATGATCAGTCGATTCAGACCGCCGAACAGAAACGTTGACGCGTAACCCAGAGCAAAAGTGGCAATTCGAAGACTCATAAAACCGGCAACGGTATGCACAATCACCGAAGTGAGTTGCTTATTTTTGCTCATAAATTTTGTCACTGGCTGTATCAGGGCTGCCAATTCCTGCGCAAATTTTTTGATGGTAGGGAGCAGCACCAACCCTATTTGTTTATTCAGAAGCGAAAAATTGTTATCCAGCAGAGTTAGTGCAGAAGTCGTTCCTTTGCGAACTTTTTCCCAATCATCCTCGAAAATTCCGGTTGCATTGCTGGCTTTCTCCATGTTTTCGCGATACACGCCCAAATTGTCAATTAATTTTCCAACCATCTTGCTCGGACCGCGTCCGAAAATGCTGTATAAAGCTAATCCGCGCTGGGATGCGGAAAGTTTCGACATGCCCGTAAATAATTTGTCCAGAACTTTTTGAGGATCCGTATCCAGCATCTGCGGTATGACTTTGGCTGATAATCCAATGTCTCGTAGTGTTTTCTGAGCGGTTGCTCCCAACCTTGGCGCGATGGATAATTTCTGCAGCATTCCGGAAACCAAAGTACCTGCCTGTTCTGATCCCTCTCCAAAGGACATGATTGTTGTTGTTAGGGCTGCAATCTGGGGTATCAATAATTTGAAGTTTGCTAACCCGTCTGCAGCGCGTATCATGGATTTCAAAACGTCGTCTGAGGTCTTGCCAGAAGTGCGTCCCATTTTCGTGATCACATCAAAATATTTTGGCACATCGCGGGCCCCGACGGAGAAAACTTTCATGAAATTTCCCATTTTTTCGCCGAGTTCGTCTGCTTCCATGCCCCAAACACGCGATGCTTTTCCGGTTGCTTCGACATAGGCAAGCAGATCTTCCTGACTAACGCCGAACCGCGCGCCCGCAACTGCAAGCTTACCTAAATTATCGGTGGTCACCGGCAATCGCAGCGATAGTTGCAGTAGGCTGTCACCTAACTTCCGGTGACCGTCCGATTCTTTAAAATCGTACATGCGCTTGAACTTCGACAGATGCGAATTGAACTCTTTCGCCGCTTTAATCGGAGCCGCCAGAGCCGCCCCCATGGCGACTACACCCATGATTTGTGATTGATAAAACGCTCGCTTTTGAATGATTGCCTGTTGTTTATCCATGGAACCAAGAAAAGAATTGTAGCGGGATTTCAACCGGTTGATAGTGCCAACGCTCAAAACCGATTGCTTTTCCATGTCTTTGATGGCTGTGCCGATTTTGTTAATTTTTGAGGTACTATCGGCCATAACGGAGCTAAAACTGCCGCTTAGAGCCGCTCCGATTGCTATCTTTAGCTGATGCGTTGTTTCACTTGCCATGCAATTCTCTCAAATCTTCCATCCACAGAACAAACTCGCTTGCGCTCATTTCCAGCCATTCAGAAACCCCGCCTTTGGCATGCGAGGCCATTATCAGTACACTCTTTCTTATTTCTCCTGCGTTACCGGCGATAAAAAATCCTTCAA
>JAITQS010000059.1 GCA_031288795.1 Holosporaceae bacterium
AGATATGAAAAAAAACGCTACTTTTGTAGCCTCAAAATTGGTGCGGTAGTTCAGTTGGTTAGAATACGTGCCTGTCACGCACGGGGTCGCGAGTTCGAGTCTCGTCCGCACCGCAAAAAGGGGTAACAATGACAAAATTGTTGCCCTTTTTTATTTCCATTCCCACAAAAATAAAGTTGCAAATCAGCGTGTTGTAAATTTCTCCGCAAAAATTCCGCAAAAATTACTTTCTCAAGAGTTCTCTATTTTGTGTTACAAATTTTGTTACAAATTTTTTTCCGCAAAAAAAGTAGACGGAAATGAAAGAATGATAAAAAATAATTCTTACTTTTGTGGCGTGAAGTTTGAGCAGTAATTTTCTAAGAAAACATATTGAAATGGACAACGTAATTTTTTCGGCGGTTTTCAATCGGAATAACCGGCTCACTAAAAAAGGTACGGCGCAAGTTGAAATTTGCGCTTACCAAAATAAGAAGCGAAAGTACTTCGGCACGGGAATACATGTAAAGCCCGAAATTTGGGATGACAAGCGAAAGCGCATTAAGCCGAGCGCGGCAAATGCAAGCCAAATGAACAAGCAAATATCGGATTTGGCGCAAAGGCTCGAAAATTACGAGTATAAGCAGCGTAGCATGGGCAAACCCGTAACGCTTGAACACCTTTGCAATTGTATGCAAGGTAAAGATTTTCAATATTTTACAGACTTTGTGAAGCACGAGTTAGCTACCGACAAGACAAAAGCACAGGCAACCATGACACATAAAATAACGACCTACAACGTTTTAAAGGGGTATAGGAGCGATATTTTATTTGCGGAGGTAAACTATGATTTTTTGAAAGCATTTGAAAACCATCTTACAGCGAAAGGGCTAGGTATAAACACGCGCAAAAAATATTTTCAAAATATACGGGCGTGGGTAAATACCGCCATAAACAAAGACTATATGACTTTGGACATGTATCCTTTTCGCAACAAATTCCAGCTGAAGACGGAAGAAACTCAACGCTGTTTTTTAAGCCCTGAAGAAATGGAAAGTATTGAAAATTTGAAATTCGCACCCGAAAATAGGCACCTGAAAAAAATACGGGATATGTTTATGTTTGCCTGCTATACAGGCTTGCGTTTTTCGGATATAACCGCAGTATCAAAAGACTGCCGCAATCGACCACTCTGCCACCTCTCCTTTCCTCTCACATCTTTTTCTCAATATAACACGTAAATACTAAGAATTACGCATGAAAAGAATAATAGATGTTCAAAGAGCAAATTGCAAATAGGGAAAAATCCTGTAAAAAGACGAGCAAATGTAATAATAATTATTTTAAGATCAAATTTTTCTCGGTAAATTTTACGAACGGAGATTTATTTGTTGGAATTAGGTATTTTATAATGAAGCATATAGCGAAAAAGCCTCCCTTGAGTTTACTTAAACTCACAATTTGTTGGAATTAGATATTTTATAATGAGGCATATAGCGAAAAAGCCTCTCCCCTCCTTGAGTTTACTTAAACTCACAATTTGTTGGAATTAGGTATTTTATAATGAAGCATATAGCGAAAAAGCCCCCCTTGAGTTTACTTAAACTCACAATAAGTCTGTTTTTAAACTCACAATTTGTGGGAATAAACTCACAATTTGTGGGAATAGGTAGTTATCAATTATTTGATAATAAGTAATTTGCAATTTATTTTTTTACAAAGCACAAATCAATCAAATTGATTAAAGAAAAAATCAAAAATCAATTTGTCTGTAAAAAAATTTGTCTATTAAAAATACCAAAGGGAAAAAATGTAATTTTGCAGTTATAATTACGTAAAATGATTTTCATTTTTTTTAATTAATCTATGGAAAAGAAGCAAATATTAGAACATTTGACAAAATTGTTTATGGATTTAGAACCATCTGACAATAAGTTTGATAAAGTTGATTTTTTTGAATTTGCTAAGACACACATCGAAAAGATGCAGAATTGTGGACGCAAAAAAAGTGCCAAGAATTATGAGATAGCAGTGCGGAATTTGGCGAAGTTTTTATGTGGGGATATCTTGGATTTTAATGAAATGACAGCAACCTTCTTTAAAAAATACTGCGATTGGATGGAGGCAAATAAACTTGGGGCGAGGGGACAGGAACTATACTTAGCCTGCATACGTGCCATTTTTAATGAAGCTGCATTGACGTTTAATGATTATGATGGCGGCGAAATACATATACGAACAAATCCTTTCAAGAAATTTAAAATCCCCAAACCAGGGTTTATTTCTTCGGCAGAAAAAAAAGCTCTATCTGTAGATACATTGCAAAAAATTTTTACAGCACCTGTTTTCACTCCAATAGAAGAATTTGCTAAAGATGTTTTCTTTTTAAGTTTTTGCTTATGTGGAATAAATGCGAAGGATCTATACACATGTGAGTGTATAGAGGGGACACAACTGGTTTATCATAGAAGTAAGATTATAAATAGTAGTTTGGCAAATTCTGAAATGCGTATAAATTTGCCTACGGAAATATTGCATTTATTGGAAAAATATCGAACGAAAACGGCAAATTCAAAATATGTATTTTCGTTTTTTGAACGTTATGTAAGCCCCGATAATTTTACATCTGCTATCAGCAGGGGATTAAAAAGGATTAATAAGAATCTGAATTTAAATCTCCCTGGTCTGTCTTTATATTATGCGCGACATTCATGGGCAACAATTGCTATCAATGATGTTCATTTAGCAGAGGAGTTGGTTGATGAATGTTTAGTTCATGCGCCAGTTCGTAAAATGCTTCATCGATATATAAAGAGAGATTGGTCACGAATTGACAGAGCAAATCGCAAAGTTTTAGACTACGTATTTTATGGAAAAACGCCACCGCAGGGCAGCGTTTCCATTTGGCATGGTCAAATGTAAGGGTTGCAAATGTAGCAGTAGCGTGCATTTGCAACGTTTTTGTATATACAAAAACACATCTTGCCCAATAATTTTTGATGTTACTATAACCCTTTATTTTATTGGAATATTGGAATTGATATTTCTTCTTTTTGGGCTTGCGGAAGGGCACCTGTGATATTGTTGTTTTACACTTTAAAAACACTTTATAAGGTGTAAATGTAGACACTTCATAAGGTGTAAAAGTGGACACTTTGCAAGGTGTAAAAGTGGACACTTCATAAGGTATAAAGGTGGACACTTCATGAGGTGTAAAGGTAGACACTTCATAATGTGTAAAGGTGGACACTTCATGAGGTGTAAAGGTGGACACTTCATAAGGTGTAAAAATAGATACTTTATAATGTGTAAAGGTGGATACTTCATAAAGTATAAAAGTGGACACTTTATAATGTGTAAAAGTAAGCACTTTATGAAGTGTAAAAGTGGACACTTCATAAAGTGTAAAAGTATACACTTTATGAAGTGTAAAAGCATTTATATCTGTACATATGAAAATTATTTGATTTAATGAATGCAAATTATCAATATATAAAGATATAAATTATGTGAGCAACCGGTAAAATTTCTATAAGTTCGTGGAAAATATACTTAGATATATCTTCGTATAGCTTATCTTTGCGGTTGAAAATATTGTTTTTCGCCATATTTTGAAAAAGATAGTTTGTAACCATCAAAAAATCAGTTTAGTGATGACAAAAGTTATATCTATAATGACCCAAAAGGGAGGGGTTGGAAAGTCCACGCTGACGAACGCTATCATATTAGATTGGTGCTTCAAAGATTTGCTGCGGACAAAACAAATGCCTAAAATACTTCTTGTGGATGCTGATGGTCAGGCATCTATAAGCAAGTTGAGATTGCGTGATATTGATATCTGCAAAATGAATATGGAGAGCAAAGAGTTTGCAGGGCTCAACGAAACAGTACAAGGCGCAATAAAGGAAATAAAGGCGCAATTTGCAGCGTTGTACAGCCAACTAAATTGGCGCCTGTATAATATTCTCTCCGTCCGTCCGGACGATAATGGGGAAAGTCGTCGCCGCGCTATTCAGCTCATTGAGGATGGCGGGTACGACTATGTGTTTATTGACATGCCCGGCTCCCTGTATCAGGAAAGCACAGCAGAGCTGTTTGCCTGCATTAATTTTTTGTTCATACCTGTCTGTACAGGCAACTACGACATACAATCGTCGCTTGATTTTTGCAAGATAATTAAGAATTTACAAGCTAATACAGCAATAGCGGAAATTCGTTGGGTTTTCAACAAGTATGAGGTGTTGAAAGAGGCAAGGTTCAATGAGATAGAGCGGGAGCTGCATGCTTCGACGGGTACTCCGTTCATGAAAACAAGGGTAAAGTTATCCTCTTTTTTCTCCTCACGCCAGTACAACTCTGTAGTTCCGGCCACCTATCGAATGAACTTAAATACGTTAGAGGTTGTGTCAACGCTCCGTACGACCAACGTTGGGGAGTTGACTGATGAAATAAAAAAGTTAATAAATTAAACGTAAACAGATTATGGCAAAGAAATCATTTGGTAATGGCAGCGTTGCAGACTTTATTCGCGCAGCTGAAGAAGAAGAAAGGTCACAGAAGGAAATGGCGATAGCTAATGCTTCCGCTGTTTCCGAGCAGCATTCAGAAAGCACTGCAGAAGCGGTAGAAGCGGAACGGAGCGTTGAAGCAGGCAGCTCAGCACCGCAGCAAGCGGCTGGCAAAAGCAGCGAAAATAGCCCTGTGCAGGAGCAAACTGCGGCCACCACAGCTGTTGCGCCAGCTGAGCTGGTTGGCAGGAATGAACTTTTTACGGCCGCTACGGTGCTTAGTAAGGAGCACAAGTACAAGAATACCGCCCAGCAAGTAAATATTGCTGAAGATTTTTACGTTTTCTTGAGGGCTGTATCTAAGCAGTACGACATTACCGTAGCTCAAATGGTAAACAACATGGTACGCCCTTACCTTACTGACAAGGGGCTTAGAAAAGAAATTAAATCGTTGGCGCAAAAGAAATTTAGGGATGCCATCAATAGCATTGATGAGCTGGATTAAGTGTTATACAAAAAATTACAGGTATGGAAGTTAATGAAAAAAATGCTGCGGGCGCGCAAGCGCCAGAACAGGCTAACGCAGCACCGCCGAAGAGGGTTACATTGGAAATCAGCATGGCAAAAATTTTCGATAAAAAAGCGAAGTATAAGAATTCTCGCAAGCCTATAATTATTTGCGAGCAATATAGGGATTTTATCAGCTTGCTCTCCGAGCTAAACGACTGCGACATTTCTCAAGTCATCAACAATATATTGAGCAACTATTTTGGTAATGAACGAGTTACAAACCAGCTGAGAACTTTTGCTAAGGAAAAATATAAGGAGCGGATGAAGCGATTTGATTTTTAGCGATTTGCGTTTAATGCAAAAAAAAAGATTATGCCCACAAACACTTTTTAACTTTTCGGTTGCACCAAATTAAACAAGAATAGCCTACTTTTGTGGCGTAGTAAATGTCAAGGTTTACTGCGCCACTTTTTGCGGTATCGGTTTGCAAGGGTGGTATCCCGAGCGGATAAGCGTTTAGCCTAATCCGCATATGGTGAGATGTTGTGACCGGTTTGGCAGGGCTCTTCCATGATGTCAAACACAATCTACCATTTTACGCGTTATGTAAAGGGAGCGATGTCTATGATGCCAGGACTACACTTAGTCAAATTTTTATTCACTTTGGTCGACACTTCGACAACCGGTGACTTGAGACCGGCTTTTCTTTTATTTATTTCCAATACATTTTGAGGTTTCTGGAAGCCTGGAAGGGTTGTATTTACTTTACAACTTAACAGGTGCAACTACCGCTCATTGCGCGAGCGTGTGGCTACTTGTCCTACAGGTGTATTCCCGTTCGTGGATTTTCTGATAAAATTCAAAAAAAACTAAACAACAAAAACATGACAACAAATGCAATTATCGCCCTTTGCGTTGGCGCGCTGCTATTCGGATTAGGAAGTGTGTTTTTCATGATGTGGTTTTTCTTTAATAAGGGAAAACGCGAAGAAGATGCCGCGAGGCAGCAGCAAGCAAACGTCATGTCTCGCATAGACGAGCTATTCCCCAGCATAGAGAAGCTGCTGCGGGATGGCATTAAGGTGCCTACCCCCATTGCTGAAAATGAAGAGGCTGCGGAGGCGTATAGCCGTCATCAAGACGATGAGGACGCGGCTATACAGCAGGAAATCGAAAAAAGCAACAATATCAGCGAGACAGAGCGCGCTGCGGAGGCACCAAAAACGCTGTTCGAAGACGGTGGCGGTTTTGTCAGCTAACAATAAAACTTTATACCCATGGCACAGCCTGTAAAATACCAGCGACTACAAGACGTTATTCCCCTCTACAAGATCGGGGAGGGCTTTGC
>JAITQS010000066.1 GCA_031288795.1 Holosporaceae bacterium
TCTCGGTCGGAGTCGCCGGAATATTTCTGGAGACGCATTTCGATCCTCCCAACGCGTTTTCGGACGGTCCCAACGCCATTCCGCTCCACGTGATGAAAGATTTTATGATATCCATGAAAAAATTCGACGAACTCGCAAAATCCACTAAATATCAGGACATGTCTTGCTAAGATGCCGTATCCCTCTTTCCTAAAGAAAAAGTTTAGATTGATTCTCGCCAATATGATATGGATATTGGTGGCCAGTTATTTTATTTTTCATATCTTCAGCGGAGCGCGGGGCGCCATTTCCTGGTCGAAATTAAGCAAAGAAGTCGTTTTGTTAGAAAAAGAATTGAAGGATCTTAGGGAAGAAAACGAATTTCTGGAAAATAAGATTAATCTGATAAGATCCGATAATTTGGATCTAGATTTGTTGGAGGAACAAGCCCAAAGCGTCATAGGCTTTGCCAACGAAAACGATATCATTGTTCTTTTTCCAAGAAGCAGTTAAAGTGCGGGAAGAATTAGGAGTCAACTACCCCAGCCTGAAGAGGCAGGAGCTTCTTGGGCAACGTCTGCTAGTGCAGGCGGTATTACCAAGCTATCCCCGCTATTGCAGCGGTTGAGTATATTTACAGAGGCATTTAGATCGCGATCATGAAGAGTATTACAATTTTGGCATTTCCATTCTCTTGTTTTCAACTCCAGTTTAGTAAGCTTATGCCCACAGTACGAACAAGTTTTAGAACTTGGGAAAAAAGTGTCTGCTTTGCGAATCTCTCTTCCATATATTTGTGCTTTGTATTCAAGCATATTTACGAATTTACTCCAACTGGCATCGGAAATACTCTTTGCAAGATGATGATTTTTCTGCATATTTTGGACATTCAACGTTTCTAAACAGATAATTTGGTTTTCTCTTATCAGTTTTGTTGAGAGATTATGCAGAAAATCGTTTCTTGCATTTGCTATCTTTTGATGATGTTTGGCTAATTTTATTCTCGCCTTGTTTCTGTTACGACCTCCTTTTTGTTTTCTTGATATCGCTCGTTGAAGAAACTTTAACTTCTCTTCGTATCTGCGATAATGTTTCGGATTTTCTATTTTTTCGCCAGAGCTAAGCGTCGCAAAATGCGTTAATCCTAAATCGATTCCCACTTGTTTATCTGTCTTTTGTAGTACCCTGTCATTCTCCTGTTCCGTTAGAATTGACACATAGTATTTACCATCCGGAGTTTTAGAAATCGTTGCAGATTTGATCTTACCGGAGACTTCTCTATGAAAAATAGTTTTTACAAAACCTATTTTAGGTAACTTCAGCAATCCATTTTCTATACGGATCGAGTTGTTGATGTTATTCGTTGTATAGCTCTGTTTTGAGTGCTTCGAATGAAATTTCGGAAAAGCTGATTCTCCGTTTTTCAGTTTCCTGAAATAATTTTTATATGCTTGTTCTAAATGTAGCTGTACATTACACAATGCTAAACTATCAATTTCTTTCAACCATTCAAATTCAACTTTATATCTTGCAGGTAGTGTTTTTAGCGTCTTTTTATTCTTTTTTGTCTGACAGCATCTTATTCCATAAAAAACGACAACAGCCGAATGTCTTCGCAAATTGCCGACGCTGTTCCTTCGCGGGATATAACCTGAACTTATATGCAAACTTCACACTTTTTCCCCTTGCATTTCAATGTATTTGCGAATCGTTTCTATAGACGCTCTGCCGGCCGTCAGCAAACAAAAACTCTGACTCCAGAAATATTCTTTCCACAGTTTTTGTTTTATGCTCGGAAATTCTTGTTTAAGCAGTCTGCTGCTTGCACTCTTGTAACAGTTGAGGAATTTGCTTATCGGAGTTTTTGGATGCGCTCGAAAAAGAGCATGAATATGATCTTCATCATGATTCCATTCTTCCAGCAATATATTGTACTTTGACTGAATCCTTTCAAAAATCTCTCGAGCCCTCGTCGACACTTCGATATCTATCACTTTCTTCCTATACTTTACCACTAATACCAAGTGATACATCAACAAAAAAACCGAATGCGCATTCCTATCTAATTTCACACCTTAGTCCTATTCTTACCTTCGACTGATATTATACTTGACCAACCTCAATAATGCAATTCATCCCTCCACTTTTAGAAGTGGGGGAATTCTTGCTCAATTCGTTAAATATATAGCGTTATTGCCGTTTGTCAAGTTTTTCCAAAATATTTTCTTATTCCGCTGGAATTGCGTTTTTTAGAACTCGAATTCCGAATTTTTCCGACGAATCCATGATCGGTAAATTTCCGTCTTTATTAAATTTGCATTCCGCTGCGCTTTGTTCGCCAATTTTCCCATGATAGAATACCCGCAAATTGGTCGTAGTTTTGTTTCGGGACGCACTATGAATGAAAATTGCATGGCAAAAATCGAGGAGGTAAAAGAAAACGAGCTATCGGCGGCTTTTCCTTTGTTCAGCCAACTAAATCCAACAATGAAGAAAGAGACGTTTAGAAACAACTACGAAAGAACAAAAAGGCTGGAATATAAGCTTTTCAAAGCCACAGTTTGTGAAAGTAACGGGGAACGCGTCGTCAGATTGATCGGATACCTTTTCAACGAGGATTTATGCATTGGAAGAGCAATGTACGTCGACGTTTTAGTCGTCGATAAAAATTACAGAAAGAAAGGCGTTGGGAAACGGCTAATGGATTTTGCCGTATCCAGACTGCATC
>JAITQS010000002.1 GCA_031288795.1 Holosporaceae bacterium
AATAAATATTGGTAAATTTGGAAGCTAGTTGTTTGTTCGGGGTTAAATAACAGGAGGAATTATGAAAAAGATTATTACTGCTCTTGGCTCTTGTATCGTGTGCTTGGTCGATGTTCACACGCTTCATAAAGAAAACTATGGGGATGAAAAAATACGGCAGGAGCATATTTCTTCCACAATTAGCAATCAAAATACCACAACAAAAACGGGCTTTGGCCCGTTTTTTGTTTCCAGTAATAATGAAGATGAAGATGAAAATGAAGATGAAATGGATGTTGCGAGAAATGTTTTGCCGACTATAATGGTTCCTGTGCCATCGAGTATTGTGAGTTCATCACCGAGTGTTATGAATTGCTCGTCCAGCCACCAATATGTTCCGGAAAAACAAACGCTTAAATCCGCATTTGGTCTATGTTGTGAAGCAATAGATAGTGTCTGGCACATAAGAACCGGAACAATTGATCATGTTATGGGCAATACCTACAATATATTGTGGAAATTGCGAGAGATAGTTAACTCCCTCTCCGCTAATATTATCGGCCAGGAGTCTGCGGATGTAATTTTTTCCAACATTGTCAATAACCTTCATCTTCTGGAAAAAGCTCATACTCCTCCGGAACTTTATCCGGCTACTCCACATTCGGAATGCAGCAACAAAAGTGAAGCGGAGTCTGACTCAACAAATGAAGATGAATCGGAAAATGCTGAAAAAGAAAGTGAATCCGCCGAAATCGATATGTATGACATCGACAGCGTCCCCAAAATTATAAAAATGACCATCGACGGCATTAAGGATGTGGCGAAAATTTTTTCTCCGGTACCGGAAGAAACGGAAGAATGGAAAAATTGCCAAAAAGAATCCCTAAAGAAGACTAAAGTTCAAGAAGCTCGACATACTTCTTCTAGTTCATCATCTGCTCTGCCTACGTCCTCGTCCATGTCACCGTTTTTTCCGTCCCACATGGTATTGGCGGTGTCGTCTTCTGCTCCGCTATTGCCATCGGATGCGGGGCTGCTCCATCTGAATTACGAAGGCTATTGGGACAACCAGGAGTTTAATATGCAGATTTTTCAGCACTCTAAAGCCTATAAAAGACAAAAAATACGAGAAAAAAATCGATTCCAAAAAAGAAATAAAAAATAAAAAAATGTCTAAGAATATAATTATATTTTGTGTGTTTTTTCTGATGACCTTTGCCAAAAGCAGCGGTATGCCGGCAGTTCTTGATGGAAATTTGCGGCTAAAGGGAGTCGAGCTCATGAGAGAAATTACCAGATATGAACTGCAATACAGTAAAATATTCGAAATGGGTGGCAAAAAAATCACCAAAAAAGAAAAACGTGCCATTCGGGATGAATTGCAGAGTAGATGTCGGAGGATCGGGATATCTGATGCTGTTCCGCATCAATTATTTGTGTTAATTGGTCCCGATATTGTTAATGCGCTCATGTTTTCGCTTGAAAGTGCTGATTTATGTATTATATCTCATCGATTTACTGTGATTATGGAGATACTGGACGAGATATATGCGTTCATAAACAGTCCCTATAAATACCAGGTCCAGAAATTAAAGGAGAGAATTTTAATTTTTCGCAATGGCTGGAAGAAGAGAATGGAGAAAGTTTCTCCGGGCATTGGGGAAAGAGGCAGTTTTGAATTTGTTTTTGAGGTTTTTTTTCCATTTCACAAGTTATGAATCTATACATTTCGGAGAACTCTATTGAAGTTTTTTTGAAAAAAATGTAGGATCCAACGAAATCCTAATGTGTTTATGGAGATAGTGATGGAAATTGTCGTAGAAAAGTGCAAAAGGTGTTGTTCCTGCAAGGAAGTTTGTCCTGTTGGAGCCGTTTCCGAGAAGGATGGGGTTATGGTCATCGACGAGAGCATATGCCTTGGATGCGGGTGTTGCGCTGCTTCTTGTCCGTCCAAGGCGATAGTATTCGCCTGATTATCTGCTGTGGGGTATGATGTAGCATTTGGGGAGATTTTTGATGCAGCATTTTTTATTGGCTTTTCATTTTGTTTTAGCTTTTGCCATAATTGGGCTTGTTTTGCTTCAGAAGCATGATTCTGATGGTGCTCTTGGATCCAGTGGTGGTGGAGCGGCCAGCGGCATGTTTTCTGTTCGCGGACAGGCTAATTTATTGACTCGAACCACCGCCATTCTAATGGTGTTTTTCATAATAAATTGTCTTATATTGGGACGAATTCACAAACACAAGGCGCCGGAAGGATCTCTAATAGACAAAGTAGAAGCGGATGTCAATGCTCCGATTCTACCTAGAAAACAAGATATGGTTCCGGAAGTTCCTCCGAAAGCCAGCGTTGATGCCCAAAAGGCCGTTGGCGATGAAACGTCTTCGGAAGTTTCTCGGAGAGCCTCCGCCGAAGCTGCTCCGGAGCCGGTAGAAACAGCGACGTCTGACGAGGCGTTGGAAGAAGATGGCACGCATTCCGACACCGATGAAACAGCTCCAGACTCGGCGGTTCAAGAGGATAATTAATGGCCAAAGCAAAAGTTATAGATGTTGGAGGCATTGGGATAGCAAATTCTCGTCCAATGGTTTTAATAGCCGGTCCCTGCGCTCTTGAAAGTCGCGATTGCGCCCTGAGAATCGCCGATCAGCTGGTAAAAATAACCGATGATCTGAAAATTCCGTTCATATACAAGGCATCTTTCGATAAAGCCAATAGAACCAGTCTGAATGCCTCCAGAGGCGTTAGCATGGACGAAGGTTTGGAGATATTTAGCCTAATAAAGGCAACCTATGGGTGTCCTATAATCACCGACGTACATGAGTCGCAACAATGTGCCTCTGTGGCGGAAGTGGTTGATGTTCTGCAGATTCCGGCTTTCCTGTGTCGTCAAACGGATCTACTGGTGGCTGCCGCCCAAACCGGAAAAGCCATAAACGTGAAAAAAGGGCAGTTTTTGGCTCCCTGGGACATGAAAAACGTCTGCCAAAAACTCACTCTTTCCGGAAACGATAATATTATGCTCTGTGAACGAGGCTCATGTTTCGGCTACAATCGACTAATTTCCGATATGAGATCTCTGAGAATAATGGGAGCCTACGGATATCCGGTAATATTCGATGCCACCCATTCGGTTCAGGAGCCCGGAGGACTGGGAACCGCCAGCGGTGGTAATCGAGAATATATTGAGCCATTGGCGCGAGCCGCTCTTGCCGTGGGAGTCGCCGGTATATTCCTGGAAACACACTATGATCCGACAATTTCCATATCAGATGGCCCCAATATGATGCCGCTGCACGCCATGAAAAATTTCCTGATCTCCATGAAACGCTTCGATGAACTTGCAAAAGATTCCGGCTATCTGGATATATGCTGACAATGTTTTCCTATTCTGCCCATAAAAATCTGAAATTTATTACTTCTAATATAATTTGGATCGGCATCGTGGGATATTTTCTATTTCACATGTTTAGTGGAGCCCGGGGAGCCGTCTCTTGGGTGAAACTTAGTCATGAAATAGCGACGCTGGAGCGGGAATTGGCTTCCATTCGCGAAGAAAATGCTTTTTTGGAAAATAAAATCAAGCTAATCAAAAATGATAACCTGGATTTGGATCTGCTGGAAGAACAAGCTCGCAGTATACTTGGAATGGCTCGAGAAAATGATGTGATCGTATTATTGCCTCATAGATAATTGACTGTTTCCGAGGATCTCTTGAATCCCAAGGGAGTCATGAGAGAACTGGTGGAAAGAAAACATCCCCAAAGACGTACCCTTGCGGACATACGCCTTGGGGAGTAAATGCACATTCTGTCACTAGATGTGGAACGCTGTCATTAAACGAAGAACAAATCCTTTACTTTCCAACTGCACATCAGAAGTTTTAGTTGAGTCCACAAGACAGGCTTCTTCAGGGTAGCTATCCAAAAACTCAGGGCTTAGCAAATAATTACTTTTGATTTGCCCACTGGTTTTGCTGTTGAATTTGTATCCGACCTCAAACCTCAAGGACGCACGCTTTGGCAAAGCCTTTTCTATACCCAGAGTGAGTTCCGGAACGGCTTTGGACAATTTTATGCTGCTGTATTTATTGGCAGCTTTTACATTCACAAAGGCGAAACCGAATTTCAAATACGGCATAGCTTTTATTGTATCCAGATAGTAGCCACCTCTGATGGATATTACGGGGGTTATTCCGGATTGTTCCAGAGTGCTCCATTCTTCCTTTGCGTCGTTATTCACGTAGTCCGTATGGAGTCCCCTGATATTTTCGGTTTTTTTACCGAAATCCACTAGGCATTCCCCTCCCAGGTAGATATTGTTGTTGAAGAAGTTACCGTAGCCAATCGCCACCACACCAATAAGCGCCCCCTTGTCCAGATTGGCAACTTTTTCGTGTTTATTTCCCTGAAAAGTAAGACCCCTTACACCCCACTTCCCATTATTTTGTCCTGCAGTAGCCGAAATTTCCTCAAAACCGCACGCTTTGAGATCCTCTTTTAAAGTTTCTTTTAATACCTCAGCGTCATCTTTATCAGCAATTTCCTGGTCGTCTGCCATCGTTGCAGCAGCTTCCAAAAATTCATCATTTTCGTAGGACTGACGGCTGGTATTCAATTCGCTTTTGGAAAAATTTCCTCCGATACCTATGGCTCCGTAGAATCCACCGAGGCTACCGTTTGGGCAGACGCACTGACCTTCGGCTTGCGATGCGTCATCAATGGTGGCGTCGGTTGCTCCGGCGCTGCCACAGGCAAATATTCCCATTAGCGAAGCCATAAAATATAACTTTTTCATATCACTCTCCCTAGTTAAAAAAAAAATACAAAAGTGCTAAACTCTCTTTTATAATATATTAATTTTACAAAAAAAGCAACTAAAAAACAAAAAAAATATATCAATAAGTTTTAAATGATTTTTGGAAGGCGATGATGGCCGCAAAACATTGTCATTAAATAATAATACTTTTTACTTTACAAAAATATTTGACTCCGCTCTAGAAATGTGATAGTATAACATATATAATGCTAAAATTTGCTGTAATTGAAAAAAAACAGCTAATTCGCAGCAGGAAGCCATAGTTATAGTTAGATATATTTCGAAATAAAATATGAGAATATTTTCTCAAAATAAACGTTACGTAGACTAAAGTATAGTCAAAGTCATAGGGGCGTATTTGAGATAAAAGCATGACGATTTTTCGAAAAAAATCTAACAAATTATGGTATTGGAATCTTTTATTTTTATAACGGAGAAAAATAATGAAAAAAAGAACGGTATCTTGCGTTTTTCAATCACTAATAGCTTTTGGTTTGCTTGCGAATGGAGCTTTTGTTGAAGTGAATGGATCCAATCTTAATGGTCTCCCGTATGGGTATAATAACACCCAGGGCAGCAACCTATGGGGATACGGCAACCCGAGGGGCAACATGGGCGGCGGCATGGGCATGGGCGGCATGAACGTCAACCCGAGGGGCAACATGGGCGGCGGCATGGGCATGGGTGGCATGAACGTCAACCCGAACGGCAACATGGGCGGCGGCATGGGGGAACACATCCAGCAGCAGCCGAAACCATATACTCCTCCTATTTCTTCATCCCAAGATCAAAACCAAAAAAGTGCCTTTTCACTGTTTAGGGAGCTGCACGATGAGGAACTTGCATTTAAAGTTTCTGCACATGAATTGGCTGCATACATAAAAGAAGAATTAGCGAAAATACATTCAAGCCTACCATCACAGGAAAAAAAGTTACTTGATAGGTTAATCGTATATATGGAGTACGCCTATTCTCTGCAAAAAGATCTGGAAAAAGAAGATAAGTCCCATCCTAAGGCAATGTATACCTACTATATGCCCCACGATATTACTCAGCACATCGTCGACCTAAGTATAGCCGAATTATTCGATCAAACTGAACTGAGTACAGAGCATTTAGGTCTATTCTGTAATGCATTGTATGAGATGGCCGGAAATCCACACGGCGCCAAAAGATTGATATCGTTGCTCCTGCTGAAAAAAACTGCTTCTTATGATTTTGTTCCCTGCGCTGTCCCCCTTAAACAAAAAATATTGGTGGAGAATATGGAAAGCGCGGGATCCCCTGCATATTTTCAGCGGGACGTCCGTAATCCTCAGCTTAACAAAATTGCCGTCAATTTTAAGAAGTATATGAAGCATTTCCCCATTGATGCATATTATGCTAAAGTTAGATATAATAGTGACGTCATTACTCCTGAGGAGGATTTGGCCTGTACTCTTCTACATGAACTAACTCATGCATATCATCATTTTTTTACTGGTATTATGGGCGTTCCTCTGGATAAGGTTTTTAGTTCACAACAGGAGAAAAATTTGTTTCCTACCCACAGGATTGGTTTTTTCAATGATGTCTCCGGGTTTATATATAATTCCATATCTTCCTCCAATGTTAATGCCGATAAATATGATAATTATAGGAAATTATTGGATTCATTGTATAAGGGACTACACGCTTTTTCAGAGCAACAGTACACGATGGACCAATATCTGCCTTTGGTGAAAAAAGATTCCTATGATGGGCGATTTGCAGCGCTAGGGAACCGCCTAAATCTTGAAACTTTGCACCGTCTGGCCGCCGATCTAATAGCAGAGCAAATAATTGCAGGAAAAAATTATTGGCGTGACTCGGAGGAACTTTTGACAATTTTCGGAGCAGTACCATATCTTGAAAAAGGGAAGCATAAGGTAATTATTATCGATAGAGACAATCATGTTTCCTATCTTGCCAGAACTAGAAATAAAATGACATGCTTTTTCCACTCTCCTAATCCTTTGGGGAGGTTGCAAGAAAGAACGCAACCGAATAACGGTAGTGTCTCTGAAGCAAAAGAGCTCGAAGTTCCAAAAATAGCTGATCTTCTCGATTTTTTAAATGAAAGTTTGCCCCAACATGGTAAGGTAAACGAAATTATGTTCATTAACAATTTTACATCAAAATTAAAA
>JAITQS010000019.1 GCA_031288795.1 Holosporaceae bacterium
AATAACGGATGGAAAGTATTTTAGACTCGCCACCCGACGAATCTTTCTTTCGCTTGGAGTTTCAAGAATATTTAGCTGAAATTTTAAGGTAGAAGAAGATCAGACGGGTGGTAAGGTGCAACCATTGATATTGAACCAATAAAAATGCAAGAAACCATTGCCTAGGGACTTTTTTTTCGCCATCGACTTGGTCAAATCCGTTGCTCAGATCCTCATGTACAGCCAGTACACTGCGGTCTTGCGCTACGCTTTTCCTCGTTCTTGCAAGAAAAATCTCCCTAGGCAACAGTCTCTGCAAAAATGTCGAATTTTGCCGCTTGGATCCCAGTGTACAGCAAACACACCATGATCCTGCGCGGCATTCTGTCTTGTTTTGGCAAATTTATTTTTTGCAGTGATTAGCAAGATAATTTACGATTTTAAAGATTTTTTCATAATCCCTCTCATCATCATCGTCTCTAGAATTGTTCTTTAGGTATTCTAGGCTATCTAGAGCTAAAGCGTATGGCGTTTCCTTCAAGTCAGCGCCTTCCGTTTTCCTACAGTCAGTGACAATATTTACATCTGCTTTAGCTTCTTCCACAAGAAACTTCACCATATCATAATTGTAGTAGTGCACGGCACGATGCAATGGAGTATATCCTGCTACACCTGGCTTGTTTACTTCAAATCCATAGTCAATCAGTTTCCTTGCAAAACCAACATCTCCTATACGTGCAAACATATGCAGTGGCGTATTTCCCTCATCCCAACCATTTTTCTCCCAGCCCTTCTTGGGATCCACTTTTATTCCTACTTTTTCTATAAGAAATCTTATCATTCTATCATTATCTGTGTCTGTAGCAGCATGTAATAACGTTTTTCCTTTATTATCTACGACATTTATATCTGCTCCCTTACTCATGAGAAATTCCACTATCTTTTCCGGTATTTCCTCATCTTGTAGCGTAACTGTTCCCCTCATAAAAGAGTACAGCGGTGTCCGTCCATCCCCATCTTTTGCATTTACATCAATGCCATATTCAGTCACCAACTTTTTTACCAGTTCCATATTATTAGGGGCACATAAATGCAGTAGTGTTTTCTCATTACTATCTTTAAGAGTTGGATTAGCTCCCCGCTTAAGCAATATTTCAATCAATTCGACATCATTATGCAATACGCATAGAGATAATGGCAGCTCAACATCTAGACTCTTCCAAGTACACTTGCTGCGAACATTGGGATCTGCTTTTTCCACAAGAAACTTAAAAATATTTTCTTTTGCGCACTTTTCTTCAAACTCGCTCTTAGGAAAATATGCAACACCTTCATCTTCATCTCCAAAACCAGGCTCGTCCTCAAAAAATCTAGCTGGCTTCCCAAGTGGCCCTGCCTTCTGTGCTCTATCATAATGCAGTCTTAGAGCGAGATATAACAGTGTCTCACCACTTCCATCTATACTATTTACATCAGCTCCAGCATCAACGAGTCGCTTCACCTCCTCGAAGTCATGGTCATACACGGCCTTAAAGAGTTGTCTATCCAAAGGTGCCAAAGACGAAAACGAAACCAAATCCGGAGACGGAATCGGAGACGGAGACGAAGCCAAAGGCTGAGACGAAGCCAAAGGCTGAGACGGAGACGGAGACGCTCCAGCCGGGTCGGTGCCATATACCGCCGATAGCGGAATAGACATATAGGCAACCATAAACAAACCATAAATTATTTTTTTCATTTATATCTCCCTTTCATTTATTTTCTTATATACAATAAAACCATATATATGGTATACTAAAAAAGAAAAAAAGTCAAGAAAAAATAACTTGTTTTTTTATATGAGATAAACGTAAGTTTCCTCAAAAATATTTTTCGTTTGACAATGTCGCCAGACAGTCTGACTCTAAACCTCTAGCGAAGAGTTATTTCACGGCTTCGCGACCGCAGTAGAGACTCTAGCGAGGGGCCATAATACCGCCTTACCAACATTTAGAAAAACGTAAATTCCCTAAGCCCTATGCCTCGTGATCCCAGAAAAAACAAAACATGTATAGATTCAGCATTCTTCCTTTTCTTAGCTTTTTTTTTTTGCTAACATGCGACCATGCTGTGTGTGTAAAATTGAGGGTGTAATGTCTGAGCTTGATAAACTGTTGGCTTCGTGTTTATATGAAATAGCTTCCTGTGATGATCTTAAGAAATTAGATCAAATAAAAAATGCCGTTTTTGGTAAAAATGGCAAGATCACAGAAATGCTCAAGGCACTAAAAGGTTTGTCAGATGTTGAAAAACGCGAGATAGGAGCGAAAATCAATGCGGTAAAGGATACCGTGAATAGCCGCCTAAACGCCAAATTTGTTGAATTGGAAATAGCACTGCAGGAAAAAAAATTAGCATCTGAATTCATTGACGTGACAATGCCTACACCACTGCACCGGGGTGGAACCATTCACCCACTTACGAAAGTCATGGAAGAAGTGTCCGACATTATGGTTTCCTACGGATTTGTACTGGCCGATGGTCCCGACATCGAAAGCGAGTACTATAATTTCACTACTTTAAACATGCCAGATCACCATCCGGCTCGCACGATGCACGACACCTTCTACACGAACATGTGCGCCGACGAACATGGCAGAAAATTGCTGCGAACACATACGTCTCCGGTGCAAACCCACGCCATGCTTACCCACAAGCCTCCGTTTAGATTTTTTGCGATGGGACGGGTGTTTCGGAGTGACTACGATGCCACTCACACGCCCATGTTCAATCAGGTAGAATGCATTATGGTGGATAAAGATGTGAGTTTTGCGAATTTAAAGTGGTTTATAGCGAATTTTTTAAAAAAATTTTTTGCAGCTCCCAATTTATCTGTTCGTTTCAGACCGAGTTTTTTTCCGTTCACAGAGCCGTCCGCCGAGGTCGACATGAACTACGAGATCAAAGATGGGAAAATGGTATTTGGATCCGGAGACAAATGGTTGGAAATAGGAGGAGCCGGCATGGTTCATCCGAACGTCTTGAAGTATGGCAACGTTGATCCGGATATTTATCAGGGATTTGCCTTTGGTTTCGGATTGGAACGTATGGCGTCTCTGAAGTACGGCGTTCCGGATCTCAGGAACTACTTCGAATCCAATGAACGCTGGAGAAACAAGTTCGGATTTAGTTACGTTACCAGATAATTTAGTTAGTGGAGTATATAAATGCGTTTTACATTCAACTGGTTGAAGCGCCATCTCGATACAGATTGGGACATATATCAGATCGCCAAGAAATTAACCACCATTGGTTTGGAAGTGGATGATTTTCGCGATCCCAAGATTATGTTTCGGAATTTTAAATTGGCTCGCATAGAGCATGTGGAACAGCATCCGAATGCCGACAGACTCCAGCTGTGCGTTGTGGTCGACGCCCATGGCAAAAAATTGAGAATAGTCTGCGGTGCCAGCAACGTACACGAAGGGCTTGTCGGCATATTGGCGCTGCCGGGTGCGATTATCCCTAGCTCCGGTGATGTGCTTTCCCGCAGTAAAATCCGTGGGGTCGAGAGCGAAGGCATGATGTGCTCCTACGAGGAGTTGTGCCTGCCCTGCACCTGCAATGACGGCATAATAGACCTCGGACCTAATGTGAGTTTATCCACATCGGTGGGAGACGCGCTGGGCTTCGACGGTGGCATCCTGGATATTTCCATTACTCCTAACCGCGGAGATTGCTTTTCCATAAAGGGAATCGCCCGTGATCTGGCCGCAGCCGGAGCCGGAAAATTTATCGTATCGGACGACGTATCATGCAAGAGTTCATTCGAATTTCCTCTGCTCATCAATTACGAAAAAAGCGACGCCTGCAGCAGATACGCTCCGGTAATTGCGTTCCGCGTTATTCGCGGCATAAAAAATGGCAAGAGCCCCGACTGGCTGCAGTCTTTGTTTATGGCGGTGGGCCTGAATAGCGTGTCATCTGTCGTAGATTTGACGAATTTATGGCTGATGGATAGCGGACGCCCGCTGCACGTATACGATTTGAATAAAATCAGTAAACAGCTCACCATCAGATTTGCAAAAAATAAAGAAAAATTTTTCGATATCAAAGGGCGCGAATACATATTGCATCAGGACATGCTGGTGGCCGCAGACGAAAAAAATGTACTCTGTCTGCTCGGAGTCATGGGAGGCGCCAAAACCGCCTGTGACGAAAATACCACAGATATCCTACTGGAATCCGGACTCTTTGATCCAATCTTCATTTCGAGAACCGGTACTTTTTTGGACATCACCAGCGATTCTCGCACAAGATTTGAACGAGGTATAGATCAAGACTCCTGCGTATCAGGATTGGAAACCATCACCCGAGCCATCATCGACATGTGCGGAGGAACCGCCAGCAACATCTGCATTGTTGGCACACACCCCAATGTCGATAGATCCATCCGACTGACCAAAGAAAAGCTCGATCGCCTGAGCGGATACGACATCGACTGGGCAAATGCTAAAAAAATATTGCTGAAACTCGGACTAAAAGAAGTAAGCTCCTCCGACGAAGCATCGACGTTACTCGTGCCCAGCTGGAGATCCGATCTCAGTATCGAAGAAGACCTGATCGAAGAAATATTGCGCATCACCGGCTACGATAACGTTCCCGAAAAAAAATTCGACATCCCCATCGCTTGTGATAGCCCCATTCTTCGGCAGGAAAATACCGTTATGGCCATTAAACGCCTGCTGGCGTCCTGTGGATTGTCGGAAGTAATATCCTATTCCTTCATAAAATCCACCTACGCCGACGCCTTTAAGGAAAAGAAAAAAGTCATTCAGCTGCTAAATCCCATCAGCGAAGACCTCAGTACCATGAGACCATCACTGATTCCCGGTTTGATTCTGGCCGCTATCCGATCACTGAATTATGGCCAGTCCCACATCGAACTCTGCGAATCCGGCAACATATTCTACGACGCCTGCCTGCAGGAAACCCACATCGCCGGACTTCGCGCCGGAGATTTTCAGGATAGATCCTGGACCATGGATAATAGACCAATAAACGTCTTCGATGCCAAAAGCGACCTCATGACAGCGCTCGAATATTTCGGACTAACCGAAAAAGATATTACCATAAAACAAGAAGCTCCCTCCTACTATCACCCGTCCAGAAGTGGAACTCTGTACTTCGGAAAGAAAAAAATGGGACACTTTGGAGAACTGCATCCGAAAATAAATAAACTATTTGCCGTGTCCGAAGTAATGGCCTGTTTCGAGATGTTGATCGACAATTGCGATATTCCGGCCAAAAACATTCCCTATAGCGATAAGGTCTTTCCTAAAATCAATCGAGATTTTTCGTTTACGTTCGATACCTCAGTCGCCATCGGACCAATTTTGGCGTCCATATACAAAATAGACAAAAAAATCACCAAAGTTGATGTTTTCGATTCGTTTGTTTTGGGAAATAGCAGAAAATCCATAGGAATTACCGTTACGTTGGACGCCGTAGACCGAACATTAACCGAAGAAGAAGCCCTGCTGGTCTCGGAAAAAATCGTAAAACTTGTGGAAGATGCCGGTGGAGAATTAAGAAAAAAATGAGATCACTCATAAGAAATTTTGCCATCATCGCCCACATTGACCATGGTAAATCCACTTTAGCAGATCGTCTTATGCAGTTTTGCGGCGCCATCGACAGCCGCGAATTCCGGGATCAGATGCTGGATTCCATGGACATAGAGCGGGAGCGCGGCATCACCATAAAAGCCCAAACCGTTCGATTGAGCTATAAGGCAAAAGACGGTAGCACATATCAGCTGAATCTAATGGACACTCCTGGGCATGTGGACTTCGCCTACGAAGTGAGCCGATCCTTAGCCGCCTGCGAAGGATCCCTTCTGGTGGTAGATGCCACTCAGGGAGTAGAAGCTCAGACTCTGGCCAATGTATATCATGCTCTGGAACATGATCATGAAATAGTCGTGGTGCTTAATAAAATCGATTTGCCCGCCGCCGAAATAGATCGAGTCAGCGAACAAATAGAAGACGTTATCGGGCTGGATTGCACCGACGCCATCCAGACCTCCGCGAAGGTTGGTATTGGCATAGAAGATGTGCTGGAAGCTCTGGTCCATCGACTTCCCCCTCCGTCCGGAGAAGAATCTGCTCCCCTGAAAGCGCTACTGGTGGACAGCTGGTACGATCCCTACATGGGCGTAGTTACCCTCGTGCGAGTAAAAGATGGCTGCGTAAAACCCGGTATGAAGGTAAAACTTATGGCCGCCGGCATGAGTTACACCGTTGAAAGAGTCGGCATATTCTCTCCCAAACCTACGGAAGTGCCGGAGCTAAAAACCGGAGAAATCGGCTACATCATCGCCGGCATCAAGAGCGTCGGTGATGCCCGCGTCGGCGATACCATAACCCAGGAAAATAATCCGGCGAAAGAGCCCCTGCCGGGATTTAAACCCTGCGTTCCGGTTGTGTTCTGCAGTATGTTCCCGGTGGATACGGTGGACTACGGCAAATTAAAAGATAGTCTCGTGAAATTACAACTGAACGACGCCAGTTTCTCGTTTGAACCAGAAACATCTCAGGCGCTGGGATTCGGTTTTCGCTGCGGATTTCTCGGACTGCTGCACCTGGAGGTAATTGAAGAACGCCTGGAACGTGAATATAATCTAGATCTTGTGACAACGGCTCCAAGCGTCGTCTACAAAGTCCATCTCAGCAGTGGCCAGATCATGGACATGCACAATCCCGCAGATATGCCAGATCCCAGCCGCATAAGCTCCATGGAAGAACCCTGGATCATCGCAAAAATCATCGTGCCGGATGAATATCTGGGCAATGTACTGGCCCTCTGCGAAGAAAAACGCGGCGTCCAGAGTGAGCTTACCTACGTCGGATCCAGAGTTATGCTGGAATATCAATTGCCTCTGAACGAAGTGGTCTACGACTTCTACGATCGCCTAAAATCCATCAGTAAAGGATACGCCAGCTTCGACTATCACATGCACAAATATAAACAAGAAGACCTGGTGAAAATGACCATCCTAATCAACGGTGATCCGGTGGACGCCCTCGCCATGATCGTGCATCGCAGCAACGCCGAATATAGAGGACGCTTGCTCTGCGAACGCCTCAAAGACCTCATCCCAAGACATATGTTCAAAATTCCCATCCAGGCCGCCATCGGTGGTAAGGTAATAGCACGAGAAACCATCGCCGCTTTCCGCAAAGACGTCACCGCTAAATGCTACGGCGGCGATATCTCCCGAAAACGAAAACTTCTGGATAAACAAAAAGAAGGTAAGAAAAAAATGCGCGAAATCGGAAATGTCAAAATCCCCCAGGGAACATTCCTGGCGGCATTAAAAATGAACAACGATAAGTGAAATCTGCGCCATAAATAAAAATAGCTCCAACCATGCCCCAGCGGTCTTGCACTATGTTTTTCCCCGTTCTTGCCAAAAATCTCATTGGACAATCAAATGTATTTTTAGTTTTTGGCACTCCAATATTTTTTTCAAATTTCAGTCGCTTCACGGTTATTTCAAGAACAACCTATGCTTGTTTCTAAAAAAATACAAAAAGGAGTTGCAATATATTTTTTTTATGCTACCATTATCTTTAGGAGAAGTTTTTTCATCCTACGATGTGTTTGCTTTAGATTCGTCTAGGCTTTCATTTCGTTATGCAGCTTTGGCTGCACTCCGTTTTAAATAACTATGACAACACATTTTCCCGCAACGTTAATAGCGTTGCGGGGGTGTCTTTGGCGATGGAATCCCTAAAATTTTTGCAAACATCCGGTTTCAAGAAAATTCCAATAAACCACGAGAAGATCTTTTATTCGTCAATTATATTGGCGTCGAGTTCGCTTTCGTCCACAATGGATACACTCTCAGACTCCAGCGACTGAGCCTCCATACCAATATAGGGACTGTAGGTATCATCTTCCATCAGCTTTTCCAGATTCTCGTCGGACTCTTCTTCAAAAGTAAAAGACCTGAATCTTTCTATGGCTTTTTCTCTTAGTTTATCCATAAAAACAGTTCTAGCGGCTATTTCTCGGAGAGCAACAATGGGTTTTTTTTCATCTTTTTTTTCTACCGTGACTTTATCACCGGCGAAAATCTGACGAGCACGCTGCGCCGCAAGGATTACCAATTCGAACCTATTTTCAACAACTTTTTCACAATCTTCGACTGTTATACGAGCCATGCGCTTTCTCCATAAATTGAGATGCAGTTTATCACATAAAATCCAATTACTCAATTGTAAATGTGGGACCATTTTTTCATTCCCGACGGTGTGAAGTACACTCTCCACCAGTTATCATACTGACAAAAAATTGTAAAATTTCCGTTAATCTAGCTTTGTTGGATCCACTGTTTTTTTTCGAAACCAAGTACGCCCCGGGATTCTGCACGGCGGTCCATTTTGTTCTCCTAACGCAAAATGGCGGGACAAAAGCATAGAAAACGCAAAATGTTTACTAATTATTAATATTTATGTTTTATTTTAAAAAAAAACATAGGATGTTGTGCGGACTAGGCTTTCGGGAGAATAAAACTTCCCTCATAATGGAGAGATTATTGCCTAATGTGATCTTTAATAAATTGGTGTATGCATGAAATCCATAGCGGTGTTAATTCCCTGTTATAATGAAGAACGCACCATCGTAGATGTCATAAATTCGTTTCGGAAGTACATACCAGAGGCGGCTATCTACGTCTACGACAATAATTCCAGCGATCAAACTGCCGAATTGGCTAGATCCGCCGGAGCCATCGTCGAAAATGTAAAGGATAAAGGAAAAGGAAATGTTGTGCGGAAAATGTTTTCCGACGTTAAAGCCGATATCTTTCTCATGGCAGATGGAGATTCCACCTACGACGCCTCCGATTCCCCAAAAATGATAGACCTGATACAATCCTCGAACATAGATATGGTGGTGGCCGTAAGAAAAGAAACTTCCCCCACAGCCTATCCGCAATACCATAAAATCGGCAATAGACTATTTAACTTTATACTGAAAATACTGTTTGGTAGCACATTTACTGATGTTTTTTCCGGATATCGCGCATTTTCCAAAAGATTCGTAAAAACTTTTCCGGCGACAACCTGCGGATTTGAGGTCGAAGTAGAATTGTCCGTACACGCCCTAACCCTAGCGATTCCATTTGCTGAAATAGAGTCGAAATACAAAGAACGCCCCACCAATTCCTTCAGCAAATTAAATACATTTCGGGACGGCATAAAAATATTGCTGAGAATACTGCAGCTGTTGAAAGAAATTAGACCATTATTTTTTTTCGGATTAATTTCATTGTTTTCATTGCTAATTTCGCTGTTCATGGCTTATCCTCTGGTCATAAAGTTTCTGGATACCGGCCTTGTGCCACGATTACCAACAGCAGTGCTTTTATGTCCGAAACAACAGATATTTCAGGACTGTCAGGGAATTTAGACACGATATTATGGCTTTTTTCTGGGATACCTGGAACTCCATCTCTGAAAATATATGCTCCAGAATTAATGACAATTTCCAAGTATAGCAAGTACACTTCGGCCCTATGCGACGATACAAGCGTCCATTTTTTTCTGTTTTTTCAGGAAAAATCTTACGCAATGATTTTTTCTTGGCATCATTTTGCCAAAGCGCCCATAAATTGCATTTTTCCAAAAATTTTCAGAAAAAATTTCAATCTACAGACGCTTTTCTTAATTTAAAATACTAGAAGCCGTAGTCGCCCATTCCACCGCCGGCCGGCATTGGAGCTTCAGCTTTTTTTTCTGGTTTTTCGGCGACCATGCACTCGGTAGTCGCCATCAGACTGGCCACTGAAGCGGCGCTTTGGAGCGCGATTCTAACCACTTTAACCGGATCAATGATGCCGGATTTTATCATGTCCGTGTACTCGCCTTTTCTGGCGTCGAATCCATAGTTAAAGCTATCGTTTTCCAAGATTTTTCCAACGATCAAGGAAGCATCCAGCCCGGCATTTTCGACGATCTGACGCGCCGGCGCCTGTATGGCTTTCTTGAGAATCTCGATACCGAGGCGCTCATCATCATTTTTATGATGGGCGTTGGCGAGTACTTTTGTGGCTCTCAGCAGAGCGATTCCGCCTCCCGGGACAACGCCTTCGGCAACCGCAGCGCGAGTTGCGTTAATGGCGTCTTCCACGCGATCCTTGCGCTCTTTGACTTCCATTTCTGTAGCTCCGCCGATTCTTATGACCGCCACTCCACCAGACAATTTCGCCAATCGCTCCTGAAGTTTTTCGCGATCGTAATCAGAGGTTGTATCCTGCATTTGCTTTTTGATTTGGTTGCAGCGAGCTTCGATGTCGTGCTTGGCTCCGGCTCCATTAACAACGGTGGTATTTTCTTTGTCAATGAGTACTTTTTTGGCGTTACCGAGCATCCTAATGTCCAATGTATCCAGCTTTATACCCAGATCTTCGCTGATAACCTGACCACCGGTCAAAATAGCGATATCCTCCAGCATGGCTTTTCTGCGATCACCGAATCCCGGAGCCTTCACGGCGGCAACTTTCAGACCACCACGCAGCTTGTTCACCACCAGAGTAGCAAGCGCTTCGCCCTCGACATCCTCGGCAATTATGAGCAGCGGTCTGCCGGACTGGGCAACCTTTTCCAAAATAGGCAACATTGGCTGCAACACCGATAATTTCTTCTCGTGAATGAGCACAAACGGATTATCCAGCTCGCAGGTCATCTTCTCGGAATTGGTAACAAAATACGGCGAACAATAGCCGCGATCAAACTGCATACCCTCCACGACTTCCAGCTCTGTCTCGAGGGATTTCGCTTCCTCAACGGTTATGACGCCCTCTTTTCCTACTTTTTCAAAGGCTTTCGCCAGCATCTCACCGACGGAAACGTCTCCGTTGGCAGAAATCGTACCAATCTGAGCAATCTCCTCGCTGGTGGAAATCTTTTTGGACACCGTCTGCAGCATCTCCGTTACCACCAGTACACCGGCGTCGATACCACGCTTCAAATCAATGGGATTAACTCCGGAAGCAACCACCTTCAGCGCCTCCTTGACTATCGACTGACCAAGAACCGTAGCCGTTGTGGTGCCATCTCCGGCCAGATCATTGGACTTGCTGGCTGCTTCCTTGAGCATCTGGGCTCCCATGTTCTCAAATTTATCCGAAAGCTCTATTTCCTTGGCCACTGTTACTCCATCTTTGGTTATTTTTGGAGCACCGAAGCTTCTCTGAATCACGACATTGCGTCCCTTCGGTCCCAAAGTGACCTTTACGGCATCCGCCAAAGAATCGACGCCGTGCAACATCTTCCCACGAGCATCAACCGAAAATTTTATCTCTTTTGCTGACATATCTTCCCTCCCTACTTATTTATTCAAAACACCTAAAATATCGGATTCTTTTAGAATAATATACTCCTCTCCTTCTATTTTTACTTCGTTTCCTCCCCACTTGGCAAACAAGACTTTATCTCCCTTTTTCACCTCCAAGGGATGCAGTGTCCCACCATCGTCTCTCACACCAGAACCAACGGCCAGTATTACTCCTTCCACAGGCTTTTCCTTCGCAGTATCAGGAATTATAATGCCTCCAGGAGACCTCTCCTCTTGATCCACTCTCTTGATCAAGACCCTATCTTTTAACGGTGTAAAATTCACTGTCTTAGTCATTAGTCAACCCTCCAATCATTTAATAAACTTTCAATTTATTTGTTAAGATAATATTTTCGAAAAGTAAATATACAAAATACCTTTTGCACAATCATATCCTCGAAAAAACCAGAAATAGTCTAACAATAGCTAATAAAAAATTCAACAGCAAAGATTATATATAATATAGTCATGTTTTTTATACTCTTTTTAAAAAATGAGTCACAAAAATCTAGATGACCTACCCATTAGCGCTCCCACCGCATCCATTGGGGTAATTTTTGCAAACAATATTCCACTAGTAGATGAACCTTCAGACATTTAAACATCAGTTTGCTGCAGCGTATGATATTTTTTTCATGCGCAGCATTAAGTATGTCTAAAATAGCAAAAAATTCGCCACTTTCTTGGGTACCGTACTTCGCATTCATGTCTAACATCCAGCACAATTGCCCCAAACATATGTCTACTCGTAGCGGCTCCGAAATTGTTTTTATTTTTTGAATTTTCTCCAGATATTTGCGTATGGAATCGAGGCACTTATAGGTGCAGGGTTTTCTTGTTACGGAATTACTGGATCGTCTCCAATAGTACAACTTCTCATGCACAATAACATATTTTTTTGAGGAATCAAAAAGAGAATAATTAAAAAAAGAATCCTCTGCGTAAAACAATTCTTCATCAAATTTAGTTGAGCCAATGGCTGATTTTTTATACAATTTATTCCAAACGACCACAAAATAAGGATCTAATAGAGTTTGTCGTTCCAACTCCTGTGTCACATAGTATTTTTTCATCCAGTATCCGCCGATTTTTTCAAAATGCGGAACGGCAGATTCTTCTACCAAATGAGCGAGGCAATAGGCCACATCGGAATCTCCCTTTTTTATTTCCCTGTAGAGTATTTGGAGCATCTCCGGATGCATATAGTCGTCTGAATCGCAGAATGCGACATAAGCTCCCTGAGCGGAAGCTAGTCCGACATTGCGAGCCGCAGACGGGCCTTTATTTTGGGAAAAGCTAATCACCCTAATGCGAGAATCTTTTTGGGCGTACTCGGCGAGAATTTTCCCACAGCCATCCGGAGACGCGTCGTTTATGCAAATTATCTCGATATCCTTCATTGTTTGATTTAGA
>JAITQS010000040.1 GCA_031288795.1 Holosporaceae bacterium
AGCAGCAACCGATGATGCAGCAGCAACCGATGATGCAGCAGCAACCGATGATGCAGCAGCAACCGATGATGATGCAGCAGCAACCGATGATGATGCAGCAACCGATGATGCAGCAGCAACCGATGATGATGCAGCAACCGATGATGCAGCAGCAACCGATGATGATGCAATCGTATCCGGGGATGCCATCATATCCAGGTTCGCTAAAACCTACAGAAGACGCATCATCGAAGCCGGTTTTTACTCCATTTTTTTCAAATAGTTCCATCAGCAATATGCCATTGAATTCGGCAGCGAAAGAATTTGTATTGCCAAAAGGGAAGAAAACTAGCGTTTCGGATACCACCAACCAACTGAAAAGTTCCGAGCCAACGGTGAAATCTCCTGATTCTTCAGCAAACGATCTTCTGGAACTTCTCTTGGGTAAAAATAATTCTTCCGAGAGTTCGACAATAGCGCCGACATCTTCATTGCAGTCGGAGAATCTATTGAAATATAGCCCGTTTGGAACATCACCTATTGGGGAGAATCCGCTACTTTTGCTCCAATCGCCGATACTCACACCAGTTAATAGTCTTGCAGAATCGCCGATACTCACATCAGTTAATAGTCTTCCAGAATCGCCGCTATTCTTCACATCATATCATACTCTTCCAGATTTGAAGATAAGCTGTTCTCCAGGTTATTGGCATATGTCACCTATCTCCCCCAATCATTGGCTCTCCTCTACAAATCACATGTTCCCTGAATTTGACAAAGATACTCCGATGTTGTCCCCTGACCTTAACAAAGATAGCGAGAGCTTTAAGAAAGAACTTTTTTTCAATGAAGAGTTCGTAGATTCCCTATGTGATAGTGATAATGACCTTTTGCAAAGCGATGATACCTCCAGCGACAGCAAGAAGGAAAAAGAAGAGGAGAGCAAATAGATTTTTTTCGGCAACCATGGAGATTTGCTATCTGGATTCTCATACCAGTTCCGCGATTAAAGCGAGGCGAGAATCCAGTTTCTCCACTTGAAACAATACAATTCTAGATTCTCGGCTTCGCTGACGGCTGAGCCTTCGAAGAATCTTTACGACTTTTCATGGAGCGGCATTGCATATGCCGCATCCTCTGCTCCAAATAATGTAGTGCGCGTCTTCGCCCTCCGTATTTTTTCCTCCATTGAATATTTTTTTTATTATATCGAGGGAAAATTTAAAATCACACACGAAGGTAAGCACAAATACTTTACCGGAAAGTGTTTTATAGTTATCTGCTTTTTCATCACCAAAGCTTTCTTCTGGATATTGAGGGTCAACATCTTGCATATCTTCGGATTTTTTTATAAAACCTGAATCAGTTTTTATATAGGATTCTGTATTAGGATACCAATATATATCTTCTGCGCCATAGGGGGCAGATGAAAACATTGTCTCCAAATTTTCATACACGGCGAAGTACCACTTTATTTCTCCGTAATTAGAAGTCATATGTTTTTCGATAATATCTTGAAAATCGGTGGTTGTTTTCTGGGTGATAAAATTAAAAGTAGCCTCTACTGCAATGGATTCCATCGCAACTTGCGCGACATTTAATCGGATAATTTCCAGTACGAAAAAGATTAGCAATAGAACGATGGGAAGAGTCACCGCCGTCTCTATTAGCACAGAACCGCGGGGATTTGCTCGCAAATACCTGCACAGCAGAAACGTTTGATGCCTAAAAAATCCATATATAAACTTTAATTTACAAATCCACAGACGCTCCATAGTACGATCTCATACCCAATTGCAACAAACCCAGTATGCGCCCAATGGTTTAACTAACTGTTTATAATATGGTTCTCTCAAAAATATTCGACAAATGACCAAATCAATGCTAGGCAGCTCGTTTACGTTTTCTTTTCCAGGAAGTGTGCTTTCTTTTGTACTTTATTCCCAGATGATTCAGCCTAGAATGCACCGAAGACGGTCGGCAATCGAAATGCTCTGCTATTTCTCGGAGACACGCATGGGGATGATCCTTCACATATTGCCGTAATTCTTCTTCTTTCAATTTTACCGCTCCGCGCGTTGACGGCTTTGGCTTCAGACTACCGGTATCTTTCCGCAGTTTGATCCAATTCCAGACTGTTTTGGTGCTTATGTTGAATAATCTTGCTACGTAAGACTGAGAGTAATACTTATCTACATACTCCATGACTTTCTCTCTTAGATCTTCTGAATATATCACTTTTTCACCCTATTTTAGATATTACAATGATATAATACGATAAATGCACAATTGACGCAACCACAAGTTGCCCAAAAAAATTGAGATAAACCTGCGTTTACAACCTGCAATTTTGATGCGATTTGCAAAAAAACATAGTAAAAAACAGAAGGAATGTAATGGGAGCTTGGGAAATACAAAAGATGTGCCAATTTCATCATTTCTCTTGCATGTTCAAAATCAATCTTTTCAAGTAGTTTTATAGTCTGCTATAATGAAATCTCTTCGAAAGGATCCTAATGTGAACGCATTTTTGTGGTAATGGTGGTTAAAAATGGCAGAAAAATTCAGAAACTTCTACAACGATGAGACTTTATCGACCTACGTATCTGAAATCAAGAAGTTTCCCCTGCTGGGAGATGACGAAGAATTCGAGCTAGCAACCAAATGGAAAGAAAAAGGCGATAAATCGGCGTTGGATAAAATAGTCAAGAGTCATCTGCGATTGGTGATAAAAATTGCGCAGGGATATGCCGGCTATGGCCTCCCGAAAGCCGATCTGATATCTGAGGGAAATATCGGTATAATGTGCGCTTTGCAACACTTTGATCCCAGTATCGGATACCGGTTTTCTACCTATGCTGCCTGGTGGATAAAAGCAAAAATCCGGGATTTCATCTACAATTCATGGTCCATTGTAAAACTGGGAGCTACCAAAAATAATAGAAAACTTTTCTTCAATCTGAGAAAAACAAAAAATGCCCTCGGCATTGATAAATTATCCGAAGAAAATGCCGACTTCGTCGCAGATAAATTAAATGTCAGCAAAGAAGAAGTTTTGATATCGGAAAATAGGTTCACCAAAAAAGATTTCTCCACAAATATCACCGTGGGAGAAGATGGCGAATCCTCATTTCAAGATTTCATCGCAGATCACAAGTCTTCCCAGGAAAATATAGCGCTTGAAAAACAAGAATACGAATACCGCAAAAAAATTCTCCACGATGCTCTGAACACGCTCTCCAAAAGAGAACATGACGTAGTTTGTGCCTATCGCCTGCACACTCCTCCCAAAACCCTGCGGGAAATCGCCGGAGAAATGAGCTTATCTGCCGAAAGAGTGCGACAAATAGACAGCATCGCTTTCCTAAAAATTCAAAAATATGTTCGATCTGTAGAATGGAATGCCAATGCCAAATCTCACATGAAATCGTTTTTTACGAATCAGTTGTGGTTTTAAATCTAAAAAAATCAATTTTATACTAGAAAAAAACTATAATACTATTTATTATTATTTGTTATAATCTTTAAAGACGGAGCAAAAATATGACAATTAATAAAAAAATTTCTTATGTTCTTTTTCTTTTTCTGATTCAACTATCTGGCACAAATGCCACCGAGGTTCTTGGCGACCATTTATCAGGAAAATTGACGTCGCGTGCGACTTTTAAGAATTTTCAGTCATATATGGAATACACCCTGACCAAAAAATTATCTCCAACACTCATTGCAGGATCCGGAAGAGGAAAATATTTTCCTGGTTCAAAGATAGAGCGTTATGATCTGGTTGCCTATGAGAACCCCTACGACTATTTTTTGGTCGACCTTAATTCCGAGAGTAAACCGGATCTTTGCCTTAATATCTTAGATTTGAGTCCTGAGTCCTGCGGCTATGATTATCAGCGTATTATATTTGAAAATATCACCATGTATTCCTCATTTGCGCCCAAAGCCATAAGAGGGGCGTTTAGTCTTCTGGCTCCCGGAGGCTCGCTTATTTCTTCCGGTATTCCAATGTGTGTTTACGAAAGCGATATTCCTGAAATAGATGAAATTAAAAATAATTCATCAATAAAACGGTTTGATTTTGTCGATGGAAAGTTTTTTCATGAAGAAGACAAGAGCGGCGCACTAATTCCGCAAGAGAACATGCTTCTGGACTTAGTATTTGTTATAGATAAAGATATATCAATAAGTTATCTCTATAGGAAGAGTCTTGATTTTTACAATAGAAACAAAGATGCTTTTTTGACTTTTTTTGGCTTAACCCCGAATGCGGCTGATATAAAATTTGAAGACGTTCTAGAAGGTTCAGAAAAATGGCCGCGGAGAGACTCCTACATTCTTTCCGAAGAATACAATTATAGCAAGCATTCTTTACTTAGTACGTATCTTATGATCATAACCAAGAAACAATAATCCGGGAGAAGCAAAGACAAAGCTACGGTCTCGGTAAATCCTCTTGTGATTTGCAAATAATTTGAAGTAGTTTGTGCCTATCGCCTGCATACTCCTGCCAAAACCCTGCGGGAAATTGCCGGAGAAATGAGCTTATCTGTTCTCATAAGATGTGGTTTAAAATCTAAAAAAAATCAATATTACACTTGACAAAAAGCGTAATATTGTTTATTATTATTTGTTATAATCTTTAAAGGCGGAGTAAAAATATGACAATTAATAAAAAAATTTCTCATCTTCTTTTTCTTTTCCTGATTCAGCTGTCTGGCACAAATGCCACCGAGGTTCCCGGCTACTCTTTACCAGAAAATTTGACGCAGGATGCGACTTTTGAGAATTTTCAGTCATATATGGAATACACCCAGGCAAAAAAATTATCTCCAATACTCATTGTAGGAGCTGGAAGAGGAGAAGATTATCCTGATTCAAAGATAAAGCGTTATGATCAGGTTGCCTATGAGAACCCCTACAATTATTTTTTGGTCGACCTTAATCCCAAGAATAAACCGGATCTTTGCCTTGATATCTTAGATTTGAGTCCTAAGCTCTGCGGCAGTAATTATCGGTACGTTATATTTGAGAATGTCGACGTGCGTTTCTCATTTGCGCCCAAAGCCATAAGAGGGGCGTTTAGTCTTCTGGCTCCCGGAGGCTCGATTATTTCTTCCGGTATTCCATCGTGTATTCGTAAAAACAGTATCCCTGAAATAGATGAT
>JAITQS010000051.1 GCA_031288795.1 Holosporaceae bacterium
CGTCCGTCACCTCCACCTGCTACGGAGGCACCGTCACCGTGGGATATCAACACAATATCTCCGGAAATTTTTCCATCGGCATCGAAGCCGGCGTCGACTTCGGATCCGGCGCTAAAAGATTTCAAATGGGAGGTACATTGTATGAAACATCGGCAACTGGAGAACAATTACATATATCTTACCTAAATAAAAAAGGTGCACTACGTCAGGCGTTTTCTCAAACCGCAATAAATATAACTCCATTTGTTGCTACAGTAGAAGAAGAAGAAGAAGGTATTGACGGAAATGTATGGGAAAATTTCGTATTAGTAAACAGATATCTTGGTGGAGCTGAATTGATTAACGGGCAGTCTGTAGGTATTAACAACGGACTACCGACGCCCAATATCTCAGTGTTCATAAATGCTCCGTACGACAATAATAATCTGTACTATAATGATAACTTTAATGCTTCGGCAACATATGAGAATTTTATTGGAGAGCATACTGCAGAGCTTATACAAGGGTTAGCGCTTAATGAAGGGATTGGAAACTCTCCTCAAGAAAGAATGCTACATGGAATGAAAATATTACGTGAATTTATAAACGAGTCATTTCCTAATCTTGCAAACGTATTGTTACATATTTCGGAGAATGACATAAGAAAAAGTGATAATAGCAATAATTTACATGTTTTAGGCAACGATGTTCCTCCTATATTAGATTTATTTAATGGAGTGAACGCTAAAATAGGAAGGCTTGGAATCACAGAATCCTCATTAAATAATTATTTTGGTGGTGATTCAAATAATATTGTTAGAGCTGTGCAAGAAGTGTTAAATCACAATTCTGCTGCTACCGACGGTGTACTAACAATGACTTCTAACGACTTTGTGACTTCTACAAGTTTTGGCCTTTCGCCTCATATATCAGCAAAATTTGGTTGTTATTTTCCGGAAATTGGAGGATGTTTATATGGAAAAGTTGGATTAATACAATTATCCGTGCATATCGCAACAATAGTACGGAATCACACGATAGAAAATGAAAAATTTAATAAAACAACACCATTCGTGGCTCTGGGAGCGACGAAATCAATTGCTGAAAATATGTTTGTCACGCTTGAAGTGTCGCACGCTTTCAAGACCGGGAAGAAACTTGGCGACATAAGGATAGTAACAAGCACAATAGATAGAAAAGTAGGCATAAGTAAAACTGAACTACGAGTTATGCTGGTTTATAAATTTTAGTGAGTAAAAAGGCTCGATATTTCCGCAAAATGGTCTTTAAAGTAGGTCCTAATTCGATACAAAAACTACCTAAGCTCACTTGTAATACCAAGTTTAACATTCAATTGACCAATCGTTTTTTGTAAACGTTAAGCAACATCTGAACTTGGTATAATTTCACTAATAATGCCATTAAACAATACTGTCATTCCATCCCATGCTTCAGCAAGTGGCTCAGAATTACCAGCTCAGGGGACAAAATTAATTGTACATTTGATCTGGAGGAAAATCCGCCAGAACCTTAGTAAATGACTCTCCAATGTCTCCCCAAGCATCAGCGAGCTCATCAAAACCTGCATCTTTGGCTGTTTTTTTATTTTTATCCAATACGTCGATTTTAGTTTCCCATAAAAAACCCAACAGATCCTTTTTTGTGTTTTTTTCATGCTCTAATCTTTCTTTCAAGGAGCCAATCTTTATTATGGCTTCATCAAGCAAAGTTAAAGGTTTGTCTACTCTGGCATGAGGAATGTCCAGAGCTGTTAATACCTTTCTTATTTTCTCGTTGTCCTGTTCAGAAACTTCAAATTGCATTGAATTGGTATCATAAAAATAAAGACACAATACTATCGCGATATACTTATACATAAAAAAACCTCTCCACTACTCAATAGTACTAGCGTCTCGGTTTTTGTGGAAAAAGTCAAGAGGTAAGCTTAGAAATGTCATTCTAAATTTCATCCAATTTTTGTTAGGCATTGCCCTAAAAAAATATTTGAAAAAATATATTGGCATTAACGTAAAATTAACTTTTGCTTGATATTGTAAATATTAGGACAACAAAGGAGAAAAATATGTCTAATTATTATAAGTTAATGGCACTGTGTCTCGTTTGCGGTGTTTGGGGGGGCGATGTGTGGTGTATGCAAAATAATCCATATGGTAGACTGTATTCAAAGACAGTTGCCAGGTCAAGTACGGCTGCTAATGATAGAGTTGTTGCCAGATACAATACTGAAAAAGCAGCTCATACAAAATGGAAAGAACGTGTCCACAGATTGAGAGATAGTATTAATGTAGTCCTGACACGTTTGGGCAAGCAGCCAATCGTTGGGGGACAAGAAGTAGATACTCGACAGCTTGAAGCTTTAGGAGCAGTTGCTGAAGCAATCACTGCGCTAAGAAATACAAATTTGGCGAAACAAAAACTCGTAGAAAATTTGCTGGGCTTTTTATGGGAAACAAGAGAGGATGTTATAACTAAAAATGAGCAAAGCGCCAGGGCTGGAGGCTTTGAAGAGCTCGCTGATGCTTGGCGAGATGTTGGAGTATCAATAGATGACGTTCTGGAAGAGAATCCTCCTGCTTGATGTAATTTTTTTGTGTCGCTAATTAATCTAGTTATGATTTTTATGAAAAATAAAATGACGACCTTAATAACCAAATCACAGTGAAATTTCGGATGAAAAATGCAGTTATCATAATTAAGAGCTCACCAATAAAATCCAATTTCTCACTGTGATTTTTGATAAACTAGGAAATTAATATGTTTTATAACACACTCATTCTTTCAATTTGTAGTACAGCAGTAGTATGCGCTAGTGTATCGTGTATGCAAAATAATCCATATGGCAAAGGATTGTCAAATATGGTAGCAAGATCTAGCCCAGGTAACCATGAGCAGGCAATTGAACAATTTAAGAAAGAGCGTAATGCTCGAGCACAGCTTGAGAAATTAGTTGAGCAGCAACAATCCACCATTGACCAGCAGCGGGAGCAAACCGGCAAGCTGAACGCGGATCTTGCCGCGAGACAATTAGCAAATGCACAATTGCAGGCAGAAAACACCATCCTTAGAAATCAGCTGGGCATAAGCAAAAATATGTCTGCAGAAGAGGTTCGCTGCCATATATTTCGCCATAGACTCATTGGGTTGCTAGTAAGAGCCAAAGACGGCTACGACTATAGAATTCCGCTCAATCACGAGGAATACATGAAGAGATTCACGGTTTCCAATGCCGCAAGGGGGACTTGGAAGACTCAACATGGGTTCTCCCAAAAGGCGTGGAAAACCGTTGAGTCTGATATATCCCAATGCCTTGAACAATTAGGCAAAGTGAGACCGTTGTCTAGGGAAACTCCATCGGATTGGAAAAACATTGCTGACAAAATCCAAAATATGAACGAGTTGCTTCCCTTCGACAGTTTTCAAAAACGGATATCCGATACTGATAAAGAATTTTATGCCAGAAAAATAAAAATAGCAAGAACTCTGGAGAAAGCACTTGAAACCATTCAAGCATACATGATAAAAAATTCAGAACTACCGGAAGATCCGTATGAAATAATTGGAGACGATGGAAAACCCCAAACCGTAACGCAACAGGAAATGGAGGACGCGCTACGTAAAGCCGCCAAAGTTAAAACAAAAAATAGCTCAAATACTACCGCGAAACCCAGCGACGACAATGCCGCTGCTACCGATTCTGGTTCACCAGTAGAAAATGATGAGCCTTTTGGACCTCCTGAAAGTGTAAAAATAAAACCTTCGGATCAATAGCATTTTCTGATGCGGGGCGTGGGCTCAGTTTCGCCTGAGCCTTTTTTGTCCCGTCTTTCTCATCCTCCCCCTGTGGCAAAAAAAATAATAATAAATTTTATTTATTAACCGAATTTTAGCATTTAGAATATATAATTTTTATAATCTATATAGCGGAGAAAAAAAATGCCTAAAAACACGATAGTTGGTTGTTTTGCTCTTGTCATGGGTTTGCTGCTCGTTTCGGGTTCAAATGACGCAGGAGCGACTTCTATTCGAAAATCTCTCTCGCTTCCGAATCTGCGGCAGCATGTAT
>JAITQS010000008.1 GCA_031288795.1 Holosporaceae bacterium
TGAAAATAACGGATGGAAAGTATTTTAGACTCGCCACCCGATGAATCTTTCTTTCGCTTGGAGTTTCAAGAATATTTAGCTGAAATTTTAAGGTAGAAGAAGATCCGACGGGTGGTAAGAATCATAACCTAACATTGAAAACTGTGTGTCTAGAACTATCATTTTGTCTACTATGCCGTTGAGAGTTCGAATAATTTCTGGAGTCGCTCTGGTGAACATTATCGGAATCAAGGTTTCGTTTTATCTCGTTTGCGTCCAACAGCGTTTTAAAGTAGCGGATATCCGACGAATGAACCCTCTCATGGCGCATATCGTAGAACGTTGTCATAAATAATTCCATCAGACTAGCGCGTTCGAGGCCTCCCAACCTATCGTCGTAAACAAAATAGGAAATTGGAGCATCCTTCATGCGATTTGAACGGAGGTTATCTTCATCTCTTTTGGAATTAGCCTCGTCGTCTATCACCATAATTGGATTGACTATGTCGTTGATATTATCAATGTATGATAATATACCATCTCTTTTCAAATCGTCTCCCGGCAACAGAATACAACCGGAAAATATTCCTTGATTTTTCTCAAATGCCATTAGTGTTGATATGCAATTATTATCTTTGGCATAGAGGCAAACGTTGCCGGCAAGGCATATTTTATTCCGGATGCACCAATTGACAGCGTCCATGATGTCGTTCACTTCACCCCGCACACCTTCGTCGCCTTTGATATCGCGTCGAATGCGGGGATCGATAATGAGCACGCTGCATCCTCTGTTGGCGAGCAGCTGAGCCTGGGGATTGAAGTTCCATTTGGATTTCATGTTCCGATCTGCTCCCACCATAACCATTAGGGGGCGTCGTTGATTGGGGCTGACACTTTCCGTTAAGAACACTCGAATATCCTCTTTGGAACTTTTGGAGCGTATGTTGATGCATTCGGTTTTCTGCAGAGGAATATTGTCGCCGACTTTTTTGTTGGAAACGGCTACTTCCGTAAGCTTTTGGGTATCGGAGTCGTATACGAAATAGCGGTCTGGTATTCGTGGATTAGTAACGCAAATGAGCCAAATTTCGCCGTCCGCTGACGTATCAATTCTCTGCCAGTCTGATTTATAAAATTTCTCGTCTAGCAGATCTATATGCTCCCGGACAGATGAAAATAAAGCAACATTTTTGCAACGTCCTTTGCTGATGCGAACAAATATCGGTTTCCCATTGCCGTCCAGATTAACCTGACAATGCTCTATTTTGACCTCCGGAGACTGGGAAACCGCACAGCGATCCCGCACATCCTTGCTATTTTTTTCCAAATCTTTGGACTGTATTTCAATTTTATTCGAAGATTCTTTATTCGAAGATTCCACTAATTTGTATGCATAGGAATCACTAACGGAAATGTATTTTTCTGTTCTTATGTCGTTTATGGTGTCGATTTTTTCAGTTTTCCGATGATTACCACCTCCAAGCAAATCACCGCTGACATACACGTCGGCCCGATAGTTGGAAAAATTGTCGTATTCCAATAAAGGATTCAGGTTATCATCGTAGTAGGCAATCGGAGGAACTTCCAAATTATCTTTCATTTTTTCCACAGAAACAGACGTCGCATTAACCTTATAGGTGGTGTATCGCTTACCCCGCCGGAGTACCGCAATAAATTCCGGAATACATCCTTTTTTTCTTATTTGTATTGTGTCGGCTTTGGTGTCAAATTTTATGGCAAACCTATCGGTTGTGTCTAGATCCACCAGCATTAGCTGGGCTTCTTTGTTCTGATCCTTGTACACATAAACCATTTTGTTTCTGCCAATGAATTCGACATCTTCTATATGGGAAATATCTCTTATGATTTTTTCAAACGACATCTTTCCATCAATTTTTGACACGTATACGCTATAGGTATCGTTATTCTTCGCAATGTACGCAATCCGATCCCCCAGTGGACTTAGGCGAGCGGTTTCTATGCGGTCGTCGCAAAATAATCTTTCCCTGGATATGGAACGAACATCAATGTTACTTGTTTCGCGATTTGCTTTTTTGCTTTTCGGACGAGAACTGGACCTCTGGGCATTGGACTTGAACGAACGCCTCTCCCGAGAAGACTGCTGTTTGCTTGATTTGTAAACCTCTTTCGGAGCAATTATGTTATAAGCTTTCTTGATTTTCAGAACATCATTGAGATACGAATCCAATGTGTCCGCTTTTAAATCAAAGCCAACTAGCAATAGGCAAAAAATGCAAAACATATTCATGACGTTCTCCTGAACTTTTTCCTTAGTCTAATTCTAGACAAAAAAATATAACAAAAGGTTAATAGCGGCATTATTTCCATATATTTTTTTTCCCAGGTCTCGAAAAAGTTCTATTAGCGCTCTAATCAATGGAAAAAACACCTTTCGCTTCGCTGGTGTTTCCGGATCGAAAATGTGACTTTTAACAGCTCGCAAGTTGTTTTATAATGTCTCCCGGTGAGATTCATATGATAAAAAAAATATTATACCGATTATTTCCACTACAAAAGGAATCGAGGGCATGACCAAAACATTGTTTGGCCTATCTGATGATGATTTGTGGAAAATATTTCCAATAATTGTGAGTGAACATCAGCAAAATTGGGCGAAATTTTTTGGACAGGAAAAACAATTGTTGGAAAAACAATTGGATGCCGATCGAATTGCACGCATAAATCATTTTGGTAGCACGTCGGTTCCGGGACTTGTTGCCAAGCCCATCATCGACATACTACTGGAAACTTTTCCCGGTATAGTCATCGAGGATCTGAAAAAAAAAATGGAATCCATCGGATATATTTGCGTAAAATCAGGCGCTAAAGCTGTTTTTCTGAAGGGATACACCCCCAACGGATTCTGCGGACAAGTGTTCCACGTGCACATAAGGCATTTGGGCGACTGGGATGAACTGTACTTCCGAGATTATCTTCGCCAGCATCCGGAAGTGACTTCGGAATATGGTCAACTGAAGAAAGCGCTGGAGCAAAAGTTTACTTATAATCGAGACTTTTACTCAGCTGCCAAAACAAATTTCATACGAAAAATCACAAAACTAGCAAAACTCAGTGCAACCAAAAACTACAATAGTCCGCCAGCCACTGATCGACATTTTCCGGAAGCCGAGTGACCATTTTGCTCATTATTTCCAAATGATAGCGACGAAGCCATTCTATTTCATCCGGCGCCAATAGTGATTTATTTACGAATTTTGCGTCAAATGGCACCAACGATATGGTTTCAAATTCTAGAAAACCGGCGCAGGCTTCCCGCACAAACATCATATTTTCAAGACGTATACCGCAGTCGTTTTCCCTGTAATATCCGGGTTCATTTGACAATAGCATACCTGGTTTCAACGGCAGACAGCAGTTTTTCGATATGCTCAGCGGTCCTTCGTGGACATTGAGCATATATCCTATGCCATGTCCGGTCGAATGATTATAATCCAGAAAGTTGTTCCAGAGAAACTGCCGCGACAGCGGTTCCAGCCAGGATCCCATCGCTCCCGGAGGTAATTTGGCATTGGCTACGGCAATATGTCCTTTCAGTACGAGGGTGTAGAGCATTTTACGCTCCTCCGTCGGCTCAGAAAAACACAGCGTTCTGGTGATATCGGTGGTGCCAAACATGTACTGTCCACCGGAATCCAACAGCAGAATATTTTTTATAATACTGTCGGATTCGGTGGGCACGTAGTGAATCATGGCAGCATTTTTATCGGCGGCGGCTATGCACGGAAAACTTTCTCCGATGAAACGGCTCTGTTGCTGTCTGAAATGCAATAGCTTTTCGCTCGCTTGCCGCTCCGTCACGCCATCGGCATGATTCTCATACATCCAGTGGAGAAAATTGATCAGGGCTATGGAATCTTTCAGGGCTGCACAGCGAATATTGCTGATTTCTACTTCCGTCTTGATGCACTTCGGCAATATACATGGATTCTTCAAATGCAAAAAATTACTGTGCCGTATGACGGCCGGCGTTTCCCATTTATCTATGCCAACGGTCTTGTATTGCTTCAGGTCCTCCAAAAGATGCCGCTGACTCCTCAGCATTGCCGTTTCCTCAAAATCATAAATTTCGTCGAGATAGAAAATATATTCCCCCTCTTTCGTGATCAGCAAATAACCAAGAATAGTCGCAGTGTATTTGCTGCCTAAATCCCGCATATCCAGAAGCCAACAGGCACTGGCGGGATCACAAAGCAAATACGCATCCAGATTGTTTTGGGCAATAATCTCCCTGATATATTCAAGTTTCCACTCCTGCGGCTTTTCATATAGATAAAAAATATTAAGATTCCTTCTGGAAGGCTTTATTCTTAATATGCTTCTCAAATCGACACTCTTGAGGATATGCTGATGAAGCTCCTGCCGTATTTTTTCCAGTTCCATATGGGTAAAAAATCTTGGATCATAGGCAATCGAAGCCTCCGAAGATACTTTTTCCTTCAGCCACTCCAGAGAGTGAGAAAAATTAAGATCAAATATGTCGAATTTGTCTGTGTTCACGTATTTTTTGGCGGCAACGGCGTAGCGCCCGTCTACAAATAATGCATTTTTCCCGGAGGATAGAACAACAATACCGGCAGAAGCTTCCAGCCCACTAATGATGCGTAATAGATTTTCACTGTCATCCCACATAAGATGTGAATATCCACTGGACTTCTTATACAGTAGCGCGTCGGTGCCGCATTTTTTTAAAATATCAATTGTCATAATTCTCGTCTTATATTCATTACTATTTATTCATAGTACTAGAACACGAAAAACATCACAACACTTTTAGAGACTGTTGCCTAATGGCTTTTTTCAAATGTTAATTTTAGTTCCCACCATCAAAACATTTGCTCTATTTTTTCCCGTTGACGATAAATCGCAGGCTTTTCCGTAGGCGCGAGCTCTTGCGCAGCTATTACTTGAAATGTAATCATATTCTACATACACTCCAACGATTTTATCAAAGGTGTATTCGGCTGCAAATGTAACTATGTCGGCGGTGGATTTTTCGTTATGGGAAAAACGCACTTCGGATTTGAAATATCCGGCCGAAACCGTCAGTTTTTTATAGGTATAGGCTACACCGATGGAGTAGATTTTTCCGGCATTTGCTCCTGGTTTTAGGCCGATTTCTGGATCCGAGAGCGAATAATCTCGCGAATCATCGAAAGTTGCCGACATGTCTGCGGTCGCATATTTTTTTGGCAGCAGGGATTTTCCAGCGTCCGTATATCCCAGCGAGATTTTAAAATCCTTATAGCCGAATATAGCTCCGATGTTATAGGCGCAAACATCATGCACTTTGATGCTGTCGCTGCTGCCGGATTTTCCTCTGCCGAACCATCCGGCTGCGGAAATTTTTACATTAAAGTCGTCGGGAGCTCCCCATTCATAGGCAATACCTCCGGTGATTGTATTTTGCGCGTAGGCGGATATTCCGGAAAAGCATGATTTTTCGTTTACGGATTTGCGCAAGCAGTGTCGAGTGCGGAATAAATTCGCGTCACGACTGTCCGGAGTGAACGATAGGCCAACGGAAAAGCCCGAGAACGTCGGAGATAGCCAGAGTATTTTAGCTGCTCTGCTGTCGTTGTAGGCGAATCCGGTATCCACAATCGATCCGGCTGATTTATTATAGAATATCCCCAGATTCCCACTGCCGGCTCCGCCGTATCCCACCAGGTATCTATCGCCGCAGATGCTGAATAAGTCTGCGGCGGTGTTGGTGTATCCCAATCTTATGGTACCAATTTTGTCGAATTCTGCAAAAATAAACGCCGTTTTCATGATGGCGGCGCCTTGTTTTATCAGACCGGAATCTGTTTTTACGCCGATTTCCGCTCCGTAGCCGAAGCCGTTTCCTTTGCCGGCGCACACCAGGCCGATATTTCCCTGAAGAGACGCGGAAGAATCGTCGTAGCCTTCGCTCTTGTCCTGGCTAATGAAAAGAGCGGTGAGATTTAAATCTCCGCAGAAGGAAAACGGCGTATCGTCGGACCCTAACATTTTTCGGCGAATCATTTCGTTTAATGATTTACCTTCGTCCAATTCTTCTACTGTCTCGGCAAACACGCCAGCCGTTGCCAATATCAATAGAAATGCGATATTTTTATATATGTTATTCATTTGCTTACTCCTAACCCATTAGTAGATATATTATACACCATAGTTTATTTTTGGTTGATTTTTTTTCCAAATTAAATTGTCGCGTATCAACTTACTCCAGGACGGTTGCGTTCTTCGGAATTTTGATTCCGAACTTTTGGGCCAATTTTTTATTCACGAAGCATCTGTAATCCTCGGGTTTCGGATATACCGGCGCCAGATCTTTCACGGAAACGCCCTTGAGCAATTTCGCTACCAGCTTTCCGGCATTTCGGCCGACGGATTCGTAATTTACTCCGAAGCTGGCAAGAGCTAGCCCATCTCGAACAGCCTGATCTTCCACGTTGAACACCGGTATCCCCATTTTTTGTGCTTCGGAAGCAATTGACGGCAGTGCCGGCTGGATCGGACCGCTCGTTCCAACGTAGATGAAGTCTGCTTTTCCGCGAAATTCCTGCATACGCACTGGAATATCGCGAGACTGATCTACAGGAACTGCTACGACGGATAATCCAACGTTGGCGGCGGCAGTTTTCATCATCGCCACCAATGCCGCATCGTTGCTTTCGGATGTGGAATATAGCAATCCAACGGTTTTGGCTTGGGGCAGAAGGATCTTGGCAAAATTCAGAATAGATTCCAAATCTTCCTGATCTGAGCTTCCCGTAATGTTTTCATGCGACTTCGTGGCATCCTTTAGAAGACCGGCTGAAACAGGATCCGTGATGTCGCAGTAAACCAACGGAACATCATGGATTTTCCCCTTGGCAAATTGCGCAATCGGAGTGCTTTTCACAACCATCACTTTTGGATTGGACGCCCGGAGTTTTGTTATCATTTGCGGAATGAGTGCCGCATCGAAACCTACGTCTGCGATTTCGTATCTGATATTCTTGCTAAACCCCTGTGCCTCCAATTCAATCCTTATACCCCTCAGGGAGGCCTCAAGGGAAGCATGCGGACCATAATTGGCAATGGCTACCACCGGAAGATCGTCGTTTGCATTAAAACAAAAAAATGCAACCGCCGAAACAACTAAAATCGAGGCAGCTACAGCTAACATATTCTTTCTATTCATAATAAGCTCCATTTTCTAAAAATTTACAAAAATTTATTCGTGATCAGAACCAATCGTTAAAAATACAATCCACCCTAAGGCGATCTATTTTGTTGATTCGGTAAAAAACTAATTTGAGAAAAAAAATGATAATTGGCCTAGTGGCCAACGAAAAAATGAAGCTACTCTCAAGGCAGTGGAAACACGAATAACCGCAATAGGCTGAACGCTACTATCGCAATTTTTTCCCGAAATTTTCAGTGTTTCTGACATTCTATTTAACCTACATTAGGATCGAATTTATAATATAATATAATCATAAACTGTGTCAAGTTTTTTGGGGGGAATTTTCTTACCACTCGTCGTTTTCAAATTTTCTCATTCCCGACGGCGCAAAGCACACCTTTGGGTATGAAATAACATCGCTCTCTTTTTTACATTTTTTTAACATATTAGGAATATAATTCTAAAATATGCATATGGAGTCAAAAAAAATGAAAAAATACATTTGGTTCGCATCAATTATTGCCATTGGAATGTTTGGTTCGGATGTCTGGGCCATCTCCGGGACGGCTATGGAGAATTCCGCCGGGCATGCAACGTTGGGCGAATCAATCACTGCAGCAGATGAGGCTCCTCCGTTGCAACTTGAGGATTGGAAGCAAACTTTCAGCCAATTCTGCATTTTGGAAGAGCAAAAAAAAATCGTTCAGGAGCAAATGAAGGATCAAAAATCAGGTATGCTACGTCTGCCGGTGCGGAATCTTGAGCAAATAACCCAACTGGGCATCTGTGTCACCGAAGATACATTGGATGATTTC
>JAITQS010000015.1 GCA_031288795.1 Holosporaceae bacterium
TGCTGAAAATTCAGCGCTTAACAGTCATTGGCAAGTGAGCTCTCAAGCCAAATCGTAGGTAACCTGCTAACTTTATTTGATTGGCAAATATACAATCATAGATACGCGACGTAGCTATAATTTTTTTTATCAAAAACCAATATTCAAAAATAAATGCAAATGGAAAAAACGCCACAATACCGCCACAAAATTTCGAAAATAAGAAATTTTCGAGACTCCCAGACCGTCATTTTTTGCTGGAATTTGAGGTGGCGGGAGTGACGGGACTCGAACCCGCGACCTTCGGCGTGACAAGCCGACGCTCTAACCAACTGAGCTACACCCCCATCTGGGAACATTTAAGTGCGTATATGGTATGCAATTAGCATATGTTTGTCAAGAGCTAAATGCAAAAAAATCATGACCCATGCCTGAAAAAACACGTTAAACGGATGAAACATGAGAATACAAAATTTCTCCACGCCTCTATGACAAAATATTTTTTTGGCACAGTTCCCGCTGTTTTCCTTCGTCGTTGCGAAGCTCCTCCTCCATCGGCTTGCGTACTACAATTGGCAGATTTTTACGAACGTTTCCGTAACGCTCAGCAGCACAATTTTGTCGCCCACCGTCGCTAGACCTTGTTCTTCAGCAATTTTTTGTGCGGAAGCGATGAGTTTCTCACCGAATTCTTTTCGGGTGATGATGGACACAACTCCGCTACAGAGTCCTGCTTGACCGGCAGTTTGCTTTGATTCTGTCAGCAGCACTATCGGGACTCGTGGCCGCAGTCGAGAACACCGCACCACATCCTCGAACGAATCGGTACATAGAACTAGGGCGCTGGCGCAGGAGAATTCCGCGGCGTTTTTGGCAGCGAGGCAGAGGGCGTCCAGCACCGATTGCTGCGGCAGCTGCGTATTTTCTTCCAGCTTTCTCACGCAGCAGGGATCTGTCTCAACTTTTGTGATTGTTCTACTCATAATGGAGACTGCTTCCAGTGGGTATTGCCCCGAAGCAGTTTCCGCCGATAGCATAGTGGCATCGGTACCGCTGAAGACTGCGGTGGCAACGTCGGACACCTCTGCCCGCGTTGGAGTCGGAGATGTTATCATGGATTCCAGCATTTGGGTGGCCACAATCACTGGACGTCCAATCCGATGACAGGCATTCAGGATCCTTCTTTGTATCACCGGAAGATCCTCCGGATCCATTTCGACGCCCAGATCTCCCCGAGCAATCATTATGCCGTCGGAAACTTCCACTATCGGTTCCAGAGCCTTTATGGCCAACGGCTTCTCGAGCTTAGCCATAACCTGCGCACTATTTCCTATTATGCCTTTGGCCTTTTCTACATCCTCAACGCTCTGCACAAACGATAACGCAACCCAATCCACTCCCAAATCCAGAGCAAAAGCCAGATCCTTCTGATCCTTTTCCGTAAGAGAGGGAATTTTCAACATAACATGAGGAATATTTACACCTTTGCGATTGGAAAGAGGTCCTCCAACCAATACATTTGTTTCCACGTATTCGGAGCCCTGGTGTATTACCTCAAAACGAAGCTTTCCGTCGTCCAGCAATAGAATAGTGCCGACTTTCAGCGCCTCTAGAACCTCCGGATGCGGCAAAGCAACACGTCGGGTATCGCCGGAAGTCAAATTAAGATCGAATCTGAAAACATCTCCCTTTTCCAAAATAATTTTGCCGTTTTCAAATGTACCAATTCTGAGTTTAGGTCCCTGCAAATCTGCAAGAATGGTGGTGTTGTGATGATGCTTCTTTCCAATTGCCCGAATGTCCTCGTATACTTTTCTATGCCCGTCATGAGAACCATGGGAAAAATTCAAACGGAATACATCGACCCCCGCCAAAAAGAGCTTCTCTAAACTCTCCGGATCACTACTCGATGGCCCAATGGTCGCAACTATCTTTACACTGCGCTTACGTTTCATACAATACCTCCATTGATATACAAATGCTCGGCCCAAGACCGCTCACATCTGGCTTCCAGAGAGATTTTTCTGAAGAAACGATACAAGCATAGCATACAAAGTGTAGATGAGAATCTGAGCATCGGATCAACAATAAAAACATCTAAAAAGCAGCGTGTAAACAGCCACCAATACCAGCAACAGTATAACCAGATCTGGAGAGCTACACAAGAGGCTCCCCAATGATTTGATCGGGGAAAGCGTTCATAATAAGACATTTTAGCAGGCAAATCTCTGCCTAAATATGGCGATCCAAACTGTATCTTCAACCAAACGAGGCTATTAGTAGCTCTCCACCGATATTCTTGCAATTTCTGGCAAAAATCTTTCAAAAATCGACGTAAGTTTCAGGAGAATACCGATTCTATTGAATCTGATTTTTTCATCGTTGGAATTTACTAATATATCACGAAAAAACGTCGTAATTTTTTTTTCTAGCGCAATGCAGAGTGAAATTTTTGTTTGAAACTCTATATTTGGATCCAGTCCAGAAATTTCCAGCTTCTCCAGAGCGATTTCCAGAACTTCGAGCTCATCCAGCAGGTTGCGTTCGCCGTCTTCCGTCAGCAATTCTCTATCCACCGAGCAATTGCCGAAATCTCCGAACTGTTCCAGGATATTTTTCGATCTTTTATAGGAAGTGATGAGTTTTTTTCCGTTTTCATTTTTTAATGTTTGGTCAAGAATTTCTGCTTTGGCGAAAATCGGCATGATATCGTCATCGCATTCGACCACGGCTGCGACCACTTCGTGGGAAATTCCTGATTCCTTTAGCACGATCTTTAGTCTATCCAGGATAAATGCTATTACTGCTTCCACGGTATTTGCGTCACATTTCAGAAAGTTAAACAGTCCGAAGGTTTTTCTGACGACGGCGCGCAGCTGCAACGACAGATCGTACTTTTTTATAATTTTTATTAGTCCGATGGCGGCTCTGCGCAGCGCGAATGGATCTTTTGAGCCGGTGGGTCCTTTTTCAATGGCAAAGAAACCGGTGATGATTTCGATTTTATCCGCTATGGAAAACAACGCTCCGGGCAATGATGCGATTTCGTCGACGGTTTTATACTGTTCACCAATGGCGGAGCAAACTGCCTTATTTTCGCCCTGGGCAGCAGCGTATATTCCTCCCATAATTCCCTGCAATTCCGGAAACTCGCTTACCATATGGGTAGACAAATCGCATTTTGAGAGCAGGGCCACGCGCTTCAGCAGCTCGCGCAAATCCTCTCCCAAATTCATTTCTTCGCAGATGAAATCGCAGACACAGCAGATGCGCAAGATTCTAGCGAAAACTGTTCCGAGCTTTTCGTGGAATACTATTTTTTTCAGATTCTCCAGGTGTAATTCCAGGGGTTTTTGTAGATCGGTTTCGTAAAAAAACAGGGCGTCTGCCAGGCGAGCGTTGAGGACGCGTTCATTGCCTTTGATTATTTCTTTTCCATCATCTTCGGCGGCGTTATTGGCCACGAAGGCGAAAAATGGTGCCAGTATGCCATTCCGCCGTACCGGAAAGTATCTCTGGTGGACACGCATAGGTGTCACCAGTGCCTCTTCCGGCAATCGCATAAATTTCTGAGGAATTTGTCCTAGTAGGACAATGGGATTTTCCACAAGGCCGACCACTTCATCCAGAAGATCCTCCGGCACGTCGACGGAAACGCCAGGTTTGGAGAAATTTTTGGTAAACTTCGCTAGAATTGCGTTTTTTCTCTCGATTGGATCTATTATTACGAAAGCTTCTTTTATTTTTTCCCTATACTCGGAGGGATTTTTGGCGAAAATTTTTCCCGAAGACATAAAGCGATGACCGAAAGTGTAATCCGTTGATTTCAGATTTATTTCTCCAAGTTCGATGTTCACCGATTCATCGCAAAATCTACACAGAATATTGCGAATTGGTCGTACGAAATTAAAGGCATGGGTTCCCCAGTGCATCGATTTCGGCCACTGCATTTCGCGAATGGAGGCGGCAACGATGTGTGGCAACAGATCCAGCGTATGCCGTTGGGGATGCCGTATATGAGCAACGAGGAATATTTTTTTATCCATAACTTTTTCACTGCAATCGTCCGGTGATATGCCCAGCGACTGCAGAAACTTCGCGATGACGTTTGGTGGAGCGGATGCCTGGGGTCCTTTTTTTTCCTCTACAAAAGCGGGTACCTGTTGTTCCAATTGTGCCAGAAACACCATTCTTCTGGGGGACACATAAGTTTTTATATTTTCGCTTTTAATTTTTTGTTTTTCCAACTTTTCGACCATCAGACGTTTTAGATTAGCTATGGCCTCCTCTTGGAATCGTGCCGGGATCTCTTCCACCAGCAGTTCCAGCAAAAAATTTTCTTGATTTGTGTCCATTATTTTATCCTTGGCAATTAGTATTTTCGGCGTCCAATTGGGCTTTGCAGCAGATTTTCGCCAGTGCTCGTACTCTTGCTATGCGGTCGACTCTTTCGGCTACGCTCAGGGCTCTGCGGGAGTCCAGCAAGTTGAACAAGTGGCTTGCCTTCATGCACTGATCATAGGCGGGAAGCGGCAATTGCAGTTCTGCGAGTCGAAGGCATTCTTGTTCAGCGTCCTTGAAATGGCGCTTCAAATTTTCGATGTCGGCGTGTTCGAAGGAATATTTGGAAAATTCCACTTCCTGCTGGAGGCAAACATCTCGGTAGGTGATTTTTTCGACGCCATCTTTGCCGTTCCAATTGAGATCAAAGACATTATCGACTTTTTGGAGAAACATGGCAAGTCTTTCGAGTCCGTAGGTGAGCTCCACGGTTACGGGACTGCAATTGAATCCTCCCACCTGCTGAAAATAGGTAAATTGCGTGATTTCCATGCCGTCGCACCAGACTTCCCATCCGAGACCGGCGGCTCCCAGAGTCGGACTTTCCCAGTCATCTTCCACAAAACGAATGTCATGGCGTCTGTAGTCTATGCCCAGAACTTCGAGGCTTTTCAGGTAGACGTCCTGTATGTCGTCCGGGGATGGCTTGATCACCACCTGAAACTGATGATGCTTGTGAATGCGGTTGGGATTCTCGCCGTATCTCCCGTCCGCCGGACGTCGCGATGGCTGCACGTAGGCTGCTTTCCAGCTGCCGTCTCCCAAAGCACGCAAGAATGTATAGGGGCTGAATGTGCCTGCCCCAACCTCCAGGTCATAGGACTGCAAAATAGCGCATCCGTAGGCACCCCAGTAGCTGCTAAGCAAAAAAATTATTTCCTGAAAGCTTTTCATGAAAATTCTCCTAAAAAACATTGGGACTTTGACATCCTCCCCGATCCCATTTGCGATTTTCTTTTGCAATACATCCGTCTAACTGAGTTATACTTTAGCCCATGGAAAAAAGCAACTGCGATTGACTCTCAGGATTCACCGACAAATTAAAAATTCAGAGCGAAGGAATTTAAAGGCTTTTAAACAAGAATTGCTCGAACTTTTAGTGTAATTTTCCTCTATTGAAATTAGTCCAGTAAAAATTCCAAAATGGAATTCATTTTTAGCATTCCGGAGTAGGTTAGCTTTATTTTTTCGTTAGTTTTTTCCAGGAGATTTTGGGTTTTCAGGAAATATATTTTTTGATCCGTCAGTGTCTGGCGAATATTTTTTTCCGGAATAGTTTTTTGTAAATTTTTCAAGTCGATGCCGTCTGCCAGCCGCAATCCCATTATGACTCTCTCCTCCAATTCTTCCTGAAACGAGAGCATTTTCCTGATACTTTCAGTATTTTCTCCATTTTCTAGAGCGGCGGCCCATTTTTCGGGGGACGAGATTTTTACTATTTCGTATTTTCTTCCGTCGTGGGTGATGCGGCCATGCGCGCCTGGTCCAACGCCGAGATAATCCTGATATTTCCAGTAGCTGAGATTGTGGCGCGATTCCCAGCCGAGTACCGCGTAGTTCGAGACCTCGTAGCGGTGAATATTTTTATTAGGCAGAAAATCATTGATGAGTTTGCAGCATTCTAGTTCATGATTTTCGTCTATTTTTTTTATAATTCCGGCGGCAAGTTGGCGAAAAAACGGCGTATTTTTCTCGAATGTCAGCTGATAGCAGGACAAATGGCGGCAGCCGAAGTCTAGCGCTTGCGCCAGATCCTGCAGCAGATCTTCCGGTGTTTGGCATTGGTATCCGTAGATAAAGTCCATACTGAAATTTGTAAAGACGCGGGAGACGATTTCAGCGGCTCTGCGACTTTGTTTTTCATCGTAAATTCTTCCGAGGAAGCGCAGATTTTTTTCCCGAAAACTCTGGACACCGAGGGATAATCTATTGATGCCGACGTTTTTGAAATCGAGCAATTTTTGGTGATCGAAGGTACCGGGATTTGCTTCCAGTGTAATCTCGGCATTATTCTCGAGCAGACATTGATTTTGCAGCGCTTTCAGCATATTTTCGATGGATTTTGCCCTCATCAGCGACGGCGTTCCGCCTCCAAAAAAAATGCTGCTGACGGATCTGTTGGAAAAATTTTTTAGTTCGTTTTTTAAGTCTTTCAGCAAAAGCTCTTCGAAATCTTCGTAGAGGGCAGGATCAGCGACGACACTCATGAAATCGCAATAGGGACATTTGGACACGCAAAACGGCCAGTGCACATAGACCGCTAACGCCGCCATAGCGTTCTCATTTCCGCAGATACATATTCCATCCAGAGATCTGGGCGTTTTTCTCGGGTAATTTTTTTGGACTGCTGCAATCGGAAGTTTCGTATTTTTTCATGATTTCCGGACAGCAGTTCCTCCGGCACGTTTCGGCCGTGGAATGTCTGGGGACGCGTATATTGGTCATATTCCAGCAGTCCATTTTGGAATGAATCGCCACTGATGGAATCTGCTTCACCAACGACTCCCGGCAGCAGTCGCACACATCCTTCGATGATGGCCATGGCGGCCACTTCGCCTCCCATCAGCACGAAATCGCCGATGGATATTTCTTCAAAATCATAATGGTCCAGGATTCGCTGATCGACGCCCTCGTAGCGACCGCACAGCAGCGTAATTCCCGCTGAACAACTGATGATGGCCAAATTTTTTTGGGTCAGCCGGCGTCCGCGGGGCGAAAAATAAAATTTCTGGCAGTGTTTAGCGTTGGTTGGGAGGGATTCGTATGCCATTTCGAAGGTAATTGGCGACAACAGCATGCCGGATCCTCCACCGTAGGGAGTCGAGTCGATCCTATCGGACTTCACCGGAAATTTTTTCAGATCCACGAGATTGAGACGCCAGACACCGCCCACAAGAGCCTTCCCAATGTTGGATACACCTAAATTTCCAGGAAAAGCCTCGGGAAAAATTGTAAAAACACTCGCGCTCCACATTAGTCGGTGTACTCCCCGAAGGCTTTCGCCGTTATGTGATCACAATTTCCGGGAAAATTTTCATCCGTGAACGGCACAAAAAAGGTAACACCGTTATGGGAAAGCTCAATGATATAGCTGGCGCCGAAATTATGCACAGCCACGATGGTGCAAACTTCGCTGCTGTTGCCCACCGATATCGTTTTTCCCACCAAATCGCAGACATAATATTCCTGCTCTGCCAATTCCGGAAGATCCGCTCTTCTGACATAGAAAAACATTCCGCGCATGGATTCGGCCGTCGTCCTATCGGCTACTCCTTCCAGAGCCAGCACCACGGAATTGCCGGAGACGTATCTCACCACATGGAATTTGTATCCGTTGCCGTTGGTGTCGTAGATCTGGCGATAGCGACCAATGTTCTGGGAAAACAATGACGCCCGCAAAAATCCACGAATTCCAAAAGCTCCCGTAACCTGCAGAATTTCTATAAAGTCATTCATCGGCCTAGGATGCAGCTTCCTGCTGTTTTAGTCTCTCCAGAGCCTTTTTGCCCAGAGCCGATTTTTTCGGAGTCTCTCTCAGGATCGGTTTGGCGCACAAACCCCGAGAGTGCAGCAAAAGTGCCACTCGGTCGGACGCCTTCGCTCCAACGGACAGCCAATAGCTGACTCGGTCGGCGTTTACCACCACGCGCGCCGGATCCTCAGAGGATAAAAACGGATTATAGGTTCCCACTTTCTCCAAAAACAAACCATCCCGAGGATTTCTGGAATCAGCCACAACCATTCTATAAAAAGGACGCTTTTTAGCTCCACCACGAGCCAAACGAATTTTTAAAGCCACGAAAATCTCCCATCTTATTTTTCTACCAAAGACATTTTTAACAACATCAATGGAGAAAGTCCAGAAAAAAATGCGATTCTTCCAGTGCTGCGTACACTTGATTAATTAGCCTCCCTAGGCTACAATTGGGCTCGCATTAAATTGGAGTGCATCGGTATCATGAAAATTCACGCTTAAATTCCCTGCCTGCGGGCTTAAAGTTTCAGGCTTGTTCCCCGGAGATTAATTTAAGAGAAAGTCATGCACAATCCGATTTTTATAAAAGATTTTAGTCTATCGTTTCCGCACAAAATATGTTTTGAAGATTTTTCGACGACGATTTCGTTTGGCGATCGCATCGGGATTATCGGAAGAAACGGCAGCGGAAAGTCGTCGCTGCTGAGAATGATCGCCGAAAGGAATCTTGACATTTCAACTGCGCTTGTTTCGCAAATTATCGGTGATTTTGATTCGCTGAGCGGAGGTGAAAAATTTAACAAAGTGCTATCGAATGCGTTGAGCAAAAATCCATCGATGCTGCTGCTGGATGAGCCGACGAATCACCTGGACCTGCACAATCGCAGGAGTTTGATGCGCATGTTGCAGTCCTACTACGGAACACTGATCCTAGTTACCCACGATAAAGAATTACTGCGAAATTGCGTCGATATTCTGTGGCACGCTGATGCTGGAAAAATCACAATTTTCCGCGGAAACTACAACGATTATATGGGCGAAATACAACGCAGGCGGCAATCGATTCTGCATGAAACGGATCTGCTGGATCGCGAAAGAAAATCCATGCATAAAAAATTGATGAAGGAGCAGGAACGCGTATCGAAAAGCGAAGCATTCGGCAGAAAAAAGGTCGAGACTGGAAAGTGGATGAAAAGTGTCGGCGATCTGAAGGCTATGAAAGCGGAAAAATCGCAGGGAAAAAAACTGACGGGCATCGATGAAAAAAAGCAAGAATTGTCGGAGCAATTGGCACAAATCCGACTGCCCGAGATTATCCTGCCGAAATTTCATCTTACGCATCGGGAGGCCGGTGAAAGGACGATGCTGTGCATAGTCGATGGTGCAGTCGGATATTCCAAAGATAGAATGATTTTAGAGAACATAAATTTGTCACTGACGTCTCGGGAACGATTGGCTATTGTCGGAAATAACGGCAGCGGTAAGACCACAATTCTCAAGGCGATTCTGCGGGATGAAAATATTGTTACACGCGGCGATTGGACTATGCCAAATCCACAAAATATTGGATATCTCGACCAGCATTATAGAAATCTTGATCCGCAAAAATCTGCCATCGAAATTATTTCCGGAATTATGCCGATATGGACCCATGCGGAAATTCGCAGACACCTTAACGATTTTCTCTTCCGTAAAAATGAGGAAGTGAACTTGCCAGTAAAAAATCTTTCCGGAGGGGAGCGGGCAAGACTTTCTCTGGCGAAAATCGCAGCAAATCCTCCCAGTTTACTGGTCCTTGACGAGATTACCAACAACATCGATCTGGAAACGCAGGATCATGTCACTGAAATTCTGCGCGAATACCCGGCTGCAATGGTTGTCGTATCGCACGATGAGGATTTTTTGAAAAAAATAAAAACCGAGAAGTATTATGAAATAGGAGAAG
>JAITQS010000007.1 GCA_031288795.1 Holosporaceae bacterium
CCACCAGCTGATTATCTTTTAATCCCTGAACCAATTCCGGAAATGCACAGAAACTTGGTTTGCCTATTATTGCTAATATCTCAGACATTGGCAGCGAAGGCAGTATTTTTTGTATTACATCACTATTAAGGGAGGTGTACGATCCTTCTTTTATTTCCAATGCCCATTGGCACATTCTGTACAATAAATCAATTTTCTCCTTATTCGACATATCCTCAAAATTTATTTGTTGTAAAAATTGGAAAATGCTTGCCTTCCCATTTTTTAGAATATAATCCACAACCGCATAGCCTTTGATTTCAATTTTTTGGTGATTATTCATACAGTATTGCCAAAAGATTGGAGCCATTGCAGGCGTGGAACAAAATTTATTTAATATATTTTGGTCAAAACACTTGATTGCTGACTTCTCCAAAAATTTTTTTACCATATCTTTGACATAACTCTCGTCCTTCTTATCGCTCCAGAAAATCGAGTTACTCACAAAATCCTTTTGATATTGGAGCAATAAAATCAAGAATCCCGAAAAGTCTTTGATATATTTTTGCATATTTCCGTCATCGACTTCGCCATTCGAGTTTTGACCTTCAAATCTAATTTTTTCAATGATAGAAATGTACTCCATTCTATCAGATACGCGTCTTATTATACGGATACTTTGTTCTGTATCCAGTATATCTAAGCGTTGAGCGGCCTCATTTGCAAAAGCGGTGCTGGCAACGCCCTTCACACGTGCGGTCGCTTCACTTCCCAATCCATTTTCCAGTGCCGCAACGCGTGCCGCTATGCTTATTTTCAATAGGCTCTCATACGCATATGGAAGAATCCATCCACCAATTCTAAGACCAGGGAGTCCTTTTATAAATTTTGTATAGTAGCTATCTTCATCGCTATTAATATCGGAATAGAACAGCGCATTTACGATAATAAGGATGGCCCTCGCAATTTCATCTTCGTCCAAGCCAACTTCCTTTCGAGAAGTCAGTTGTTGCGCCAGGCGTTCTTTGTTATTATTAACGCTTTGGTAAAAAGAAATATAATCAATCTCTGGTATTATTTCATCCAATATTTTTTTAGCTATGAATGATTTATGGTATAGCTTTTTTCTCGCTTTCCCTTGGGAATCGATGTATGGAAAAAAATCCCCCGAGCCGTAGCTAGCATACGCATTGTCCACACAGGAAATCATCCTAACGTACTCTAATAAAACCCCATCTGCTGGAGAATGAGCGGCTTCAGACGTAGATTGTAGCGTTTTATTTAACGCGCTATTTCTAGAAATACGCGCAGACAAAGATTCTCGCATATCCAATTTTATCTCACTCCTTAATCTACGTAGCATTTCATTATTTACAGCGTCGCTATCAAAAAACAGCATTTCTATTGCCAATTCCTGCAATGATGACCCCGGTCCCACCTCTTTTTTAAAACGCGCAAAATTAACCTTATTAAAAAAATCTGGCGACGACGCCTCCACGTCCCTTAATACCAAAAGACCTAGGATCTTCCTAACCGTTAGTCTTGCATATTCAAGATCAGATAATGATCCCCTGATGGTATCTACCGGATTTTTGTCAAAAAAAAGGTTCCAACTCTCCAGGCACTCCGCTGAACTTCCCTGACTGAGTTTTATGTTTACGTTTGTGCTTTGTCCCGTTACATCATCGACTGCTCTAATTTCGCCACATTGAAACAATATTGTTACAAGCGACGCACCTATTATTAGGTTTTTCATTGTAATTACACTCCCTTGATAAATAAAAAACAATTATCTTACATATAAATATATAATATTGTAATATAATATATAGTATCACTTCAATAAGCTAGCAATTTTTTTTTAAAAAAAGTCATCAATAAATTGTTTTTTTTTGGTTGACATATTCAAATTTTATACCTATTTTATTGTTAAGCGATGGGATTTTTTTGGATAACTACTCCCTAATTCGCCTATAGTTATATTAAAAAAGAGAAATTACAATGAAAAATATTCTTACTTGCAGTATTGTTGTATTAGGAATGATGTGCAGTGCTCCAATCAATGCAACCGACAATGAAAAAAATAAATTGGAACTTTCAGATTCGAAACTAAAACAAATTAATAAATTGGTTTCTTATACTGATATAACTGCAGACGCTAATGATTTAAATAGCGAAGAACGTTTAGATGATTTAAATGTTCGGCACAAGAGCTATATGATAGATAACCTTAAAAATTTCGATTTAGAAAGAATAGTAGAAGTATTTGCCGATAATTTTTTGGCTTTTTATAAACTACGTCATTATAGCGCGCCAAAACAAGAAATTGACTACATCAGAGAATTTCTTCGGCAGTACACCCTGGGACATTGTTTCAACATTAACGCTATTCAATATGCACTGAACCACGAAAACTTCCCCCAAGGTGCTAAACGAAGTGCAGCGTCGGACTACCAGATTGCAGACTTAGCGGTACCGGATAGCAACGTTCTCCCAACTGATCCGAACATCCTGGAAAAAATTGCAATCCATAACAATCTTGTGGTGGGTCTATCAGATTACATTTTGGCCGATAAAGACTATCAGGACATTCTAAAGAGCGAGCTTGTCTCTTTTGGAGATAAAAAAGGTTTAGCAGATGCCGCCTCGCTTTTGGAATACACAAATAGGAAAAACAATAAACAACAATATACAGCTTTCAGAAAATTCCTAAATAATCTTGATTTTTTTAATATTGTGAATGATCCCACGGCTACGCGTGTTCTAAAAGACGGCTTAAAATCTCTAGAAGATACAATCACATTCTCCCCCACTGCATTTAAAATTTATCTGAACGTGCCTACAGTTAGAATGTCTGCTCCTCTCATTGGCCTGTCCCCAAATATTTGGCTAAATTTCGTGCTAGCTTACTATCAGTACAAATACGAAGAATTTGCCGCCACAACAAATATCAAAGGCTTTATTGAAAAACTCGAAGGGAAAGAATATTTTCCCTATAATCGCTCCTTGTTAAAAGGCCTTTCGTTGTCGAATATTAAAGAATACCACTTAGACGGCGTTAACACAGTTGACATTCCTTCGGTTTTTGAACATTTAAACAGTATGCATTCTTTTTCTACTAGCTATAGTGCTGGAGACGTTTTTGTCCGCGCCATGAAAATAGCTTTAGGCCTCCCCCGCGATACCGCCTGGAATGACGTCTGTTCGAATGGCAACGTTTTGTATGCCTCCCAAAAACAGCTTTCTTTGGCAAAAGAACGACATAGCCTACTGCAAAATGAATTGTCTAATTACATAAGTAATGAAGGTAAGCGACAACCCCAGAAAATACAAAAACTGATAAGTGCTATTGAGCTACAAACCCAGGAAATACAAAAACTGACGGATACTTTGGAAAAAAGCAATTATCTTCACTTTATGGGAGTGACAGAGAATTTGAACAATACATCGGAACATACTGAATTAGAGAAAAAACATCATGGACCAATTTTTTCAACTCTCCTTGAGAAGGCCCATAATGAAATCGCCAAAATATCTTCGGATTATGATGGAAAATTAATAAAATATATGTTGAACGCACTTAATTTATTAATGGATAAATATGAAGAAAAAAATACCACTAGTAAAGAGATTCTTTCGCAAATAACTAGTATTTCCGGAATCCTATTTCAGGCCTTTAATCACTGTACAGCTGCTCAAGTAAGCGGTATTTCTAATATTGTCAACTCTTTGTTGGCACAAAAAGATCTTACGCCGGTAAATCTAGATTACAGAAATATAATAAAGATCGCTCTGTACATGATCACACATGATGTTTTTGATAAGCTATTTATACACGTTTCCGCCAATACAGGAATCGACGATGAAGACACCATGGCAAAAGGGCACATCAGATCGGTACTAAAAGGGAAATATAGCATAAGCATATATAATGGCCAAAATGTCAAAAGAAGTTCCACCGAACTCTTTACTTATCTCTCTCAGTTGAATGGAAAAAATAAGGATAAAATTTCTATTTCCCAAAAGGCTTTCGAGGGGCTTCCACTTAATCTCAGAACACTAAAAGCATTTCAAGACAATTCTACTTTTGATTATAAAATAATACCAGAACTTATGAATAATGCATTATCCGCATCCTATGTAATAGAAGAGCTATTAAACAACACATCTTACAGTGTTCCGATAATAACTTCATTTGTAAATAGCCTGAATACGTCACCTCCTTTGTGGACGAGCTTGGACGACGATAAAAGACGATTGATAATCTTCCATGCCCTGATAAATTGTGGTTATTTAAAGAAAAAATAGATGATTTTGTCGTTACGAAAAAAAAAGTAAATGATATGAAAAAAATATTTATTATAGGCTCTGCTCTGTTATGTTTGGGGAGAGAGGCTAAGGAAACGCTGGCAATGACCACGGAAGCTGGGCCTTTCCTGGAGTTTGACTCAGCTCTCCCCCTTTATTATGGTGAAACATTTTCCGTCAAAAATGATGAGGAAAAAGATTCCATCAATGACGATTTTCTACAAGAAGACTTAAAAAATCAGCCATTCTATGGGCCGGAAATCGAGACATACATTGATTCTGCTCTGAACAATAGCAATCCGCTCTCTGCTCGGCGCGCCTTGGAAAAATTGTTGCTGGATCCCCAAACATTTAATTCCCTAAATGACCAAACCAGAAAAAAAGTATTGTTAGGAATTGCTCAATCTGCGTATCCAAGTCCTCCCAATGCTTCGAATGATTATCTGCAATATTTTGAGCTATTGCATTCCCATAAAAAGATCTCCAGTACACTGCTTGAAAAAGATCTGATGGAAGTACTGTATTACAAGAGCATTTTTTACGATATCCACAACGCTAACGAGGAGCTAGTTAGCACCTACAAGGAAATGCTAGCCTCCAGCTATAGCGCTAGTATGTGGTCGATTTCGCTTCATAAAAAGATGTTTTTAAAGGTGATTCAGCATGAATATGTGCATGGCAAACATGCAGAAATGAATTATTTTCTAAATATGCTGATGAATACCTCTAATGTCGCAAATACGATGACTTCATACGAATCATATGCCCTGGAGATCATGCGTCTCTTAGTGGATGTTTATTGTAACAGTGATTCAAAAATAGCCTTCCAAAATCTGATAGAATGGTATAATTGCCAAAAAACATTCCAGAAGTTACCTTCTCAATTAAGAGGAGATGTAATGTGTCACCTCATATACCATTACACAAATAACGGCGACTTTGCTAAGGCAAAATATTTCTTGCAGGAATTTTTGGCGGATAAAAAAGCTTTTCGTACCGCTAGCACACTTAAACGAGCTTACGCCGAATTCACAGAAGGATATCTCGAAAAGAAAGATACCGATAGCGCACTTTTGGCGTGGACAAAACTACACAATAATAAAAAACTTTTTAAAGCACTGGATGCCGATAAACGTTCATATGTTCTAATGAGCATCGCTTCATTTTTTAATGAAGCTCCTAGAATCAAAATTCTACAGGAACTCTACAGTGACACAGAAGCATTTAAAACCTTGCCCCTGGATGTCCAGCGGGAAACGCTACTTTGGATGGGAAAGTACGAGATCGAAACGCAAAAAGAAGTCAACGCCGAAAATAAGTGGCTGGCTCTCCACAAAAACACCCCCCTGTTTCAGCAACTCAGTAGTCTTCAACGTAAAGACCTCCTACATAAAGTAGGAACAGTTGCTTTAGAGCATAACAATGCTAAGAAAACTTTTAAGTTTTGGACAGAATTGCATAAAGATCAAGCAGCTTTTGAAAAACTGCTCCCCTCGCAGCAGAACGTAATCATTACTTTTTGTGCAGAACATAATTATAGCTGCAAGAATTTTTCAGAGGCTACGCGCTTATTCAATCTGTTGTATAAAAATACGGAAGACTTTAATAAACTAGCGGCGAGTTTGCGTGGAACCATACACCTTAGCATAATTCACAAAGACCTCTTTGCTATTAATTCATATACTAATGCGATGCGTCTTTTCAAAGATAAATTGGCATTTGATACTCTTTCTGCCTTTGATAAGGTATCAGTGATGACATGCATTGCTTCACGTCATCTTCATAATAATAATTCCCCCCGAATGCGTAAAGCCTGCAAATTTTTGTACAAAAGCGAGGAAAATATTAAGGAACTGCTAACTTTTAGAAAAAAAAGGTTGCGGGAAGCGGCGCTTTTACTGCATAAATGCGGCAATACTGAAATGTCTCAAAAATTGTTGGATAAAATTTTCCTTGAAGAATGCCATACGGATTATATATTCCCCGATACATTGTATGCTATAGCTCTGATTTTTCACCAATGTGAAAACAATGATAGGGCAATGACCGTATTGCAAAAAATCTGCGACAATTACTGGCTTAATGATAAAAAACCTCTGACATACGAGATTGCTATACTTTTATATAAATGTGGCGATCGATATTTGTATATGAGTCTGCTGGAAGGATTATACAAATTTCACGTTCCCCAGGATAATTCATACAGGCTTCGCATTCCACATGATTGGCACAAAAATATGTTCGATCTTTTAGATAAGGGGAGCGATGACGAGAATGAATCCATCCCCTTTTCTAATTACAGCTACAGAAAGGAGCTCGACCTTCTTCTGAATGGCAACAAAGAAAATGAGTTTGAACTTCCCCTTAAGGACCCCATGCTCAATTCGCATATCCTCCAGGAGGAGGTACCAGTAGTATTGCCTCAGGCATATATCGCCCAAGATGACGATGGCGAGAATAAGTTTGATCTTCTTCTGGATGACAGCAAAGAAAATGAGTTAGATCTTCTTCTAGGTGACAACAGTAAAAATGAGTTCATCCCTTTTTCTAAAGACAACAGCAAAAATGAGCTCGATCTTCTTCTGGATGATAACAAAGAAAATGCGTCTGAATTTTTCCTTGAGGCCCCTGATGAAGACATGCCCGAGGTATCAGTAGCATTGCCTAATGCGTATTTCGCCAAAGATGATGATGAAGTATCGGTAGCTTCGCCTTCGGAGCAATCCTCCCAGTCTGAAGCTTCACTGGCGAAATTTTTCGATAATTACGATTTTGAAAATACACGGCATCATGATTCGGTAATGTTCCTACTGGCCGAGAGCTTCTGGCTCTGGCAGAAGTATGATGTGGCAGTTGATATTTATAATAAGCTGTATACATCTAGTCGTTCACATCTAAAGGCCTTGGATCTACCATTAGCAAACAAAAAAGAAATAGCACACAAGCTCGCCTATTACTATAAAGATGTCGCTCCGGACACCCCAAAAGTCCTCCAGCTTTATCAGGACTTGAAGGCAGCCGGCTGCTGTTTATCAGCTGAACAGCAAGAATTTATAGCAAAAACGAAGCAAAGCAAGGTAGTAGACCAAATGGCATCCGCCGCCTGTAGTAGGGTATTGGGCATATTCAGCGATAGCGATAGCGATAGCGATTACGGCGTCCATATGGATACCGATACGGACAATAGCAGTGATGAGGAGCGATTGGCGATAATATCGCCGTTATTTAATAAAAAAATAAAACGCAACCGCAGCTTAGGCCATAACATCGGCAGTCCTTCCAAAAATAGCAAAACAAAAAGAGCTAAGTATGATGACCTCGATGACATAGGAGATCCCTTCGAGAATAGCTAAATAATTAAGTATGAACCAAATCTAGAGGAGTGGCCCCGCGGAGGCCACCTAAAAAAAATTTGCGAATATTCTCCCACGTGTAATTACAAGGATAACAGAAAAATATGAGTCCGAAAATAGCTAAATAATTTTAGTTTTTTTGTTTGATTATTGAGGCTGCGGTAATATATTATTAATAATGGTAGTGTATATGTATTAATAATGTTGTGGAGAGTTATTTGATATTACCGCGTTTACCAAAAAACATTAGGCTATTATGTGGGGGAGTTTTACTTGTCCTTGGATATCTTCCGATACTTTGGCATATTTCATCCAAAAACAATTTGGAATCCGCTTCTTCTGAGTTAAAGCAGAGTGATTTTGAGGCTAGCCGAGCTCTGGAGCACGTCCAAATGACTCTACTACTTGATAAGTTTAGCAATAAAGACAACGTCGCTCTGCCGGATCACAGCACTTTCCCCGTTAACTCGCCGCTGGCTACAATTTTAAATTCCGAAAAAGTTTCACCGCGTACTTCTGAACAAGATGTCTACACGGCAAAATCGAAGATGATGGAAGTCGTCCAGCGTGTGTGTGCCAACAACGCGAACAACAGTGTGAGATCCGTAAAAGCAGGTGAGTTTGCCGGAGCCGTAATCGTGCAGAGCCGAATAAAATCCAGCTTCTACGTAGATGCACGCAGATTAGGAGTGCCAGCCGGTGTTGTGGATACGGTCATAAAAAACATGTCTTCCCGTCTGGATTTTAGACGCTCCCTGAAGGTAGGCGACTCTTTCGAAATTATGTACAAAAAAAATGAACTTTTATATTGCAAAATAGCAACCAAAAATAAAGAATGCGCCATTTATAAGTTTTTGACGGGAAAGACGTCGTCCTATTTCTTCGCAGATGGCGAAAAAACTTCCGGCGGTAACGGCCAAGATTCATCTTTTGGAGCGCCGTTGTCCGGAAAATTATCGATTTCCGACAGATTCGGCGTGAGACGCCATCCGATTACCGGCAAATGTCACATGCATACGGGAGTTGATTTCAGAGCATCTTGGGGATCTCCGGTGTATGCCATCTATGACGGCGTCGTGACGCGCGCATCCTACTATAGCGGATATGGCCACTGCATCGATATACGCCACCCCAACGGATATGCCAGCAGATACGGACATCTCAGCAAATATGAAGTGAATCGTGGCACAAAAGTAAAAAAAGGACAAATAATTGGCCGCTCCGGATCCAGTGGCGTATCAACGGGACCACATGTGCATTTGGAATTGGCAAAAAATAATGTCACCATAGATCCACTGCGGGTAAAAATAATGTCGACACCCAAACAAACTATACCAAATATGAAAGCGTTTCGCTATTTCATCACCAGAGTTAATAGAACCGTGGCCCAATAAAAAAATCTTCATTGCTCCTTTGATTTTTAGTCTCTAGGACTCATCTATTGGCTTATTTGACTGAATTATAGTTTCTTCATATTTACCCCTCATACTCATATTATCGAGAGGCGTGGGTAACGTTATCGTTTCTCTCATAAATTTTATGGTGTTGGATACCGGTAGCACAAAGAATCCGAGTATGTTGCCTGAATTTGATGATGATTTTTCAATGCCTGCTTCCACAATTATATTAAAATTTTCAGGTAGTGGCTCATTATTTTCATCTTCAGATAACTTATCTTCAATTGCTCTATCCGCGGGAGCATCGTCATTCACTGCACTTCTTTTGTGAAATTTGACCACAGCACCGTCTGTGGATTCAAGACAAATGGAAAGAATACCATTGTGTCCCAACGGCGCGCTTGTCATGTTCTGGTTGCCTACGTAAATGTTATAAAAAGCAGCGTGCGAGATGTATTTAAATTTCTTTGTGGCTATTATTCCTGTCGTTTCTGACGTCCCATCAATTTCAATCGAATTTATCAATAGGTTCGCGGCATAGCGAGCGGAATTTTCTAATTTGAAACACGTCAGGTAATATTTTGTTATATCAATGGAGGCATAAAGAACCAACACAAGTACTGGAATCGATACGCTAAATTCCACAAGAATGGATCCAGAACTTCCATTCCTCAGAACCCCTCCGCCAACGATCTGGGCCGATTGGTAAAAAATCTTCAGAAATTTCCGAATTTTCACAAACACCTCCGTCTTTGCAAAAATTATCCCCCAAAAAGATTAACAATCCTACAACTGGACATTTTTAAACGCGGTGGTGGAGAGGATGTGGCAAAAAATTCTTAATAATTCTCGGATTTTAGCTCAAAAAACGCCCTGGCGTGTCGGCAGACTGAGCAAAACTCCGGAGCCTCTTCGGCTTCCACCGAATGACCGCAATTGCTGCATTCCCAGATCACTTTTCCGGTTTTTCGGAAGACTTTGTGCTCCATCATATTTTCCAGAAGTTTTCTATATCTCTTTTCGTGGTTTTTTTCTATTTCTGCGACGGATCGAAAGAGAGCGGCGATGTTGGAGAATCCCTCCTCATCAGCTTCTTTTGCGCATTGGATGTACATATCCGTCCACTCGTAATTTTCTCCGCCAGCGGCTATTTCGAGATTAGTTTGGGTGTTGGAAACTGTGCCGCCATTCAGCAAATTGAACCAAATTTTCGCATGTTCTTTTTCATTATTGGCGGTTTCTTCGAAAATTTTGCCGATTTGTACGAAGCCCTCTTTTTTTGCCTGTGCGGCGAAGTAGGTATATCTATTGCGGGCCTGGGATTCTCCTGCAAAGGCTTTTATGAGATTTTGTTCAGTTTTTGTATTTTTTAGGTCCATGTGCGTCTCCTTTTTATAGCAGTATAGTCTATATTCTTTAAAAAAATCAATGAGCTCTAAAAAGAAAAATTTTAATTGTATTTATGGCACATTTATCAGATTCTGGAGGGATTTTCGCAGGCGTTTTTGAGGAGTTTTTTCGTTTGGTAATTTTTGTTTCGGGCTATGGGGTGCGGTATTTTCGTTTTTATTGGGAGAGCTGTGTTTATAGCCGAAGGCGAGCAGCATGAACTCTCGCCAAGCGATGGCCGGTAGGAATCCGCCGTACATGGTGGGACTCATGGGAGTGTTGTCGTCGTTACCCATCCACACTCCGACCACCCAGGGAGATGCGAATCCGATAAAGCTGGCATCTCGGTTATCGTTGCTGGTTCCGGTTTTACCGTAGGCGGCGATGGGGAGTTTTGCCTGTCGTCCGGTTCCTTTTTCCACCACTTCCCGCAGCAGGATTTTCATTTTTTCGCACACTTCCGATGGGATTATCTCTTTAATTTTGTGGGCGGGAGCCTTGTAGAGGTATTTTCCGTTTTGGGTCCGGATGCTGAGTATGCCAAAAGGAATCATTTTGTGACCGTTTATCATAGTAGCGCCGAAGCAGGCGGTAATATCCAGCAGATTCACGCCGCTAGCTCCCAGCGCCGACGTGATATTGCTATCTATTTCGGTAGAAATTCCCAGTTGTTCGGCTTTTTTGATGATTTTGTCCATGCCGACTTTTCTGGCGATTCTAACGGCAGACGTATTGATGGATTGGGAAAATGCCTGCAGCAGAGAAATATTTCCTGAACTAATGTGGGTAGCATTTTTCGGACGCCATGATCCGATGGTAATGGGCATATCGCTCACCAGATCGTGAATGTCCATACCACCTTCCAGAGCCGCCAGATACACGAAATATTTGAACGCAGAGCCGGACGACCGAACCGCCATCACGCGATTGAATTGGCTGGTGCCGTAGCTACGTCCTCCGATCATAGCTCGAACAGCTCCGGATTTGTCGAGAGCAATCAGAGCCATTTGGTTGGCACGGTTTTTGAATCCGTGTTCTTCCAGAATATTTTTTACGACATACGCGGCATTCATCTGCAGTTGGGTATCGAGGGTGGTGCGAACGATGATGTCATCTTCGTCTGCGTTTACCAGCTCGTGCACCTGTTCCAGAGCCCAATCGGTGAAATAGCGGTTTTCGTTTCTGGGCACCTCTCGTCGTGTTAGATTATCCTTCTGGAGGAGCGCTTCGTTCATTTCTGCGTTGGAGATGTACCCCTCGTCCCGCATACACGCCAGCACCAGCGCCGTTCTCTGGTCCGATTTCTCGGGATTATAAAATGGCGAATACAAAGACGGAGCCCGAAGTACGCCCGCTAGCTTGGCAGCTTCATATATGCTCAGCTGTCGAGCTTTTTTCCCAAAGTATCGGTGAGCAGCAGCGTCTAGGCCGTAGGCGCAGGATCCAAAATACACTCTGTTGAGATAAATCGATAAAATCTGCCTTTTGCTGAATTTACGCTCCAACCAGAGAGCCAAAATAAATTCTTGGACTTTTCTTTTTATGGATCTACTGGCCGATAAAAATAAATTTTTGGCCAACTGCTGGGTAATGGTGGATCCCCCCTGCAGAATTCTGCGGTGCACAATGTTCGTGTAGAGAGCGCGGGCAATTCCCATGAAATCTATGCCGCAGTGACTGTAAAAACGTCGATCCTCAATGGCAATAACGGCGTTGCCGACGTATTTGGGTACATCCTCCACGTGTACCACTTCCCGAAACATATCGCCGTAGGTGGCAATAACCTTTCCATCGTAGGATTCGAAGGTTATGCTGGCACGGCGACCTTTTGTCTCGAGATTATTTATGTCCGGCAGGTCATGGATAAAAAATAAAAATACAAAAAATCCCGATACCAATAAAAGCACCGCAAGAACAAAAATTCCCCTTCCAATGCTTTTCCAAATGCTTTTCCCGCTCGACGACGGCACTCTGGTATTTTTATTGGATTTCTTTCGAGCCATTAGGCGTCCAAATTAACAACATTCAGGGCGTTTTCCTGGATAAAATCCCGACGTGGTTCTACCACATCTCCCATCAGCACTGAAAAAATTTTATCTGCTTCTTCGGCGTGGGAGTATTTCACCTGCATAAGCACACGGGCGTTAGGGTCGATGGTGGTTTCCCATAGCTGTTCGGCGTCCATTTCGCCCAGACCCTTGTAGCGATTAATGGTAATGCCTTTTTTTGCTCCCTGCATAAATTTCTCGAGAAAATCCAGCGGTGATTTCACAAAAACCGATGTATCTTTCATTGTCAATTCCGTTTGTCCCGCCAAAAAATCCCGGAATATGGCGACGTCGTCCTGAAGATTATACATTTCGCGGGAATTGAAGATGTTCCGGGAGACTTCGAATTTTTCCGTAACGTTACGGGAAGTTCTGGAAAAAACATAATGGGTTTCGTTTTGTTCGAAATTCCAATTGCCGCCGCAAATTTTTTTTAGATGTCCGGTGGCGGCGTGCCCATCGGGATTATGAGCGAATCCCGCCAGCAGTAATACCTCCAGCAGGGTTGCATTATTTATGCGATTATTCACTCGATCGACGGCGTTTTTGAATTTTTCCGCTTTCTGTACAAAATTACGAATGTCGTTGGAGGCGATTACTTCTCCACTGGCCATCTTCAGGGAGGCAATGGGGACAGCGGAATCCAGCAGATAGTCTTCCAGAGCCTTTTCGTCCCGAATGAACACCTGTGAATTTCCCCGTTTGACTTTATACAACGGCGGACGAGCTATGTAGATATATCCTTTTTCCACCAGCGGACGCATTTGTCGAAAGAAGAAAGTCAGCAGCAGTGTTCTTATGTGACTGCCATCCACGTCGGCATCGGTCATTATTATAATTTTGTGATAGCGCGTTTTGGTGGCATCAAAATCTTCTCCGATGCCGGTTCCCAGAGCAGATATCAGGGTTCCGATGTCCGGTGACGTCAATATTTTATCGAATCTAGCTCGTTCTACGTTTAGTATTTTTCCCCGCAGCGGAAGAATGGCCTGGGTACGACGATCTCGTCCTTGTTTTGCGGTGCCGCCGGCGCTATCTCCCTCCACCAAAAATATTTCGCTGAGGGCCGGATCTTTTTCCTGGCAATCGGCGAGTTTTCCCGGCAAAGATGATATTTCAAGTGAATTTTTTCGTCGTGTTAGTTCTCGGGCTTTGCGGGCGGCTTCTCGAGCTGCAGCAGCTTCTATTATTTTAGAGACGACTTTTTTAGCTTCGGCGGGTTTTTCCTCCAGCCATATGGCAAGGTGCTCATTGACGATACCTTCCACGACGCCACGCACCTCCGATGACACCAATTTATCCTTCGTCTGGGAAGAGAATTTCGGATTTGGGACTTTCACGGATAATATGCAGGTGAGTCCTTCGCGAGCGTCATCTCCGGAGGGGACGTTTTTTTCTTTTTTGACATTGGCGGCAAGGTAGGAATTTATGGTGCGGGTAAGGGCGTTGCGGAATCCGGCCAAATGAGTTCCTCCGTCCGACTGCGGAATGTTATTGGTGTAGCAGAGCATGGTTTCATGATAGCTATCTGTCCATTCCATTGCCACTTCAACGGTGATTTCCTCTTTGGTAGACAGCATATAAATTGGTTTATCGATCAGCGGATTTTTACTGGTATCCAGATGCTTTATGAACTCCAGTAGGCCGCCTTTGTGCTGCATTTCGACCACATGAGGTTCATCTTTTCTTTCGTCGATTAGAATTATATGCACTCCGGAATTTAAATAGGCCAACTCCTTTAGGCGATGCTCCAGAATGCCAAAAACAAACTCTGTACTCTTAAATGTAGTGACCGACGGCCAAAATCTTACCATTGTGCCGCTTTTGTGATTGCCTTCTGCGATTACCGCCAGAGGGGATTCCGCAACTCCATCGCGGAAACGCATAAAATACTCTTTTCCTCCTCGCCAAATGGACAGATCTAATCTGTCAGACAGCGCATTCACGACCGAAACACCGACACCGTGCAATCCTCCGGAGATTTTGTACGAATTTTGATCGAATTTTCCTCCCGCATGCAGTCTCGTCATGATGACTTCAGCGGCCGACACGCCCTCTTCATCATGTATGTCCGTTGGAATGCCTCTACCATCGTCCAGAACCGATAGCGAACCATCGCCATGAATAGTAACTCGTATGAGCTTACAATGTCCCGCAAGAGACTCATCAATGGAATTGTCCACCACCTCAAACACCATGTGGTGCAGTCCTGTGCCATCGTCGGTGTCTCCAATATACATGCCCGGACGCTTCTTGACCGCCTCTAATCCCCTCAGAACCTTAATGGAACTCGCGTTATAATCTTCTTTCTCGGTGGACACTTAAATCTCCCTAAATACAAACATCTTTCGTATTGTACTACAAATGCAGCCTCAACGGAAATATATTAACGATTTTTCTTACCACCCGCAGGGCTCTTTAATTCTTGCGCGCTAATATTGCGCGCTCCCGTGATTCAACCGGGATTTTGCGCAAAATATAAATTTAAATTGTTATTAATTTAAAATTAATATATATTATTTATTGTGAGCGGTGAGTGTATCAAAGTAGGTGTGTCATGCGGTATTTATTATGTTGTTCGGTGTTGGTTTTTGTGCTCGGATTGCAGGCGGAAGAGGCTGTGGACAAAACATCCACTAGTGGCGGTTCGTCTGCTATTTTC
>JAITQS010000023.1 GCA_031288795.1 Holosporaceae bacterium
AAAAGTTTTGGCGAAAGCTTATTTACATCCATTAATTTGGCAAGGTTGGATATTAGGGCGCTAATCACTATTTTTTTATCTTCTGAATCCATGACCACATCGGGAGCAACATTTACCGAAACCCCGGTGTTCGCCTGTGGATCACGGAATTGTGCCAGTAGCTCCCTGGCCGATATTTTTTCCGATTCGCTCAGCGGAGAAGGCCTCTCGTCGTATTTTCCGTACTGATCCTCTATGGACTGCTTCGTAATTCCCAAAAATTCATATTTCAATAGCGCCTGTTCATGCAGCTTCATATCTTTGGCTATTCTTTTGCCATAAATATCCTTTTTCCTGATCAATTTCTGAATATCAACCTCATTCTGTAAAATTTTCTGGCTCTCGTTTATCCCCTTCACAGAAGAAGCGTACAGCGAGACGTTGATATTCGCCTGAGCAGCGTTGAGCCTGAAATTTCCGGGACTAGCGTGGCCCTTTATGGTCTCCTGACATATGAAAATATCGCCACTCTTCGAAATCTCATTCACAAACTCCCTATGCAGCGGATAGTTGCCGAATATCTCCCGGGCGCTGTCGTTGCGTATATTTCTGACCGCAGCAAATTTTGCGTAGAGCGAATGCCTTCGGAAAGCGTCCGGGCTCTCTTCGTTTATCCTGTCGTACAGCTCGCGGGCTTCCCTAACCGCACCCACATATGTCGAAACCGTATCCCTGGCCGTTCGTTCCACCCGCGTCATGGCGCGCCGCTTCAGTCCAGCCGATTCCTCCAACTTCTCCCTGGTTATTCCCAGCTGATTCAAATAAAGCCTGCAGGATTCGTAATTGCCGAGAATCTCCTTCTCCAGATTAATCCTGGCAGCCTTTAGATCGTCGTACTCCTTCCAGCTGGCTTCTCCGGCATTTATGTCCTTCAGCATAGTCGACAATTCCAGCCTCAAATTCTGATATTCACTCACCAGCGTTTTGTTCCGATTACCGCCATTTTGATAATCCGCCAACGAATCCTTATGGATGTTTTTCGACACACCGCTGACAAAATTTTTGAAGCTGCTAAAATCAGATTTTTTGTAATATAAATCGACGTTTTCCCGATGCCTCGTCATGCCCACATACATGGCCTTGGCGTCCATCATTTTCCCGACCATCACAATCGTATTATCGAAGGTTTTTCCCTGAGATTTATGTAGCGTCATGGCGTAGGCATGGGTTATTTTGTCGTATTCCGAAACATCGATTCCCAACTGCCGACCGTCCTCCAGACGAACCGTCAACATGTCTACATCTTTGAAAGTGCCGCCGCCCTGAACCGTGGCACACTGGCCGTTTTTTATACCTAAACTTCCATCGTTTTTTAAAAACATTATCCGGTCATTTTCGGCAAAATTTCGACCGTTTATTTTCACAAGATCCTCTCCCAATTCTCCCATTTCCTTCTTTAGAGAACGAATCTCATCGTTGACGGCGGCGCATTCTTCATTGGTGGAACATAAAACTATGCATGTTCCCAACTTTTCAATCTCCGAATATCTTTCCGCCACGATGGAGTATGGTTCACAATTATCAACCGCATGGACCCTGCCGTGATCCTCATATTTGACCAAAGCTTCTCCAACGTTCAACCTCGAAAATTCAACACTAGCCTCACGTTGCCACTCCTCCTTCTGACGACGAATTTCAGAAAGTTCGTATATATGTTGTTGCTGTTCGCCGACATCGGAGACTCTCGTGTCGGAAGCGATTGTTGCCAAATCCTCGAATTTTGTTCGATCCAGATTTGTGATCTGCCTCAGGCAGTGCCTAAAGCAGTCGCCGGCGGAAATCGGCTTGAACTGATTGTCGTCTCCCACAGCTATTACCTTTGCTCCGAATTTCTCTGCGGCATCCAACACCGTTTTCCATTCCTTTGTGCCAACCATTCCGGCTTCGTCCACAATAATTACGTCGCCGGATTTTAGTTGATATTGCTCATTTCTCTGAAGATCGTTGTACCAGTCCAACTGCTTCAAAATTCCATCTGTCACCACCGAATCAAACGATAAAAAACTCTCCTTCGCCAACTCATAGGATCGCCACCTATGGGACCAAGCGGCGATGGTGGCGCTTTCGATTTCTGCGTCTCTACCCAAATTCTCCGATGCCAGGGCTGATATACTCATGCCAATCACACGGGCTCCACTATTCCTGTAGATGTCCGACACCGCCCTCATCGTTGTCGTTTTGCCAGCCCCTGCCCTCCCCAGAAGAACGCTGATATTGCCGTTTCCACACAATCCCTCCACCGCGGTTTTTTGCTCCTGACTCAAATAATTGTAATTCTCCAAAACCGATGAAATTATCTCCGCTCTGCAAATCGTTTGGGCCTCCTGCGATGCAAAAAAATCAAATTTGGATAGCACGTCTGATTCTAGTTTTTGATATCTCTCGCCCGTATACAAAAACTCTCCCCTAACGCTCTCTCCCACGTATATAGCTTCCTCCAAAACCCTCTCAAAAATCGCTGATGCGCTTTTTTCTTCGAACACTCTTTTGCTGATTTCATTCAAAATGTCCTTCTGATTAAATACCGATTTCTTCTCGTTTAAATAATCCAAAATAACGCTCGGATCCGCAAGAATATTCGCTTCATTTCTTCTAGATATTTCCAAATTTTCCTGGGCTATTCGGCCATCTGTTCCTATAACATCCGCATACCAGCCCTGATGTCTTGTGCCCTCCAGATTTATGCCAAGATCCGCAAAGCTCTTCTCGGTTATTTGCTCCGAAAATCCTCCTCGAACTAAAAACTCATTGGTCATGTCGGCCCATAATTTGCGTGTCTCCAAAAGGGCTGATCTACTGCAAATTTCCCGATCTTTGCGTTCCAGAAAATCGCCATTTTCCCCAATGGCTCGGCGACTGATTTGCAAATGCGCGCACTTGCTTCCTTCGGTCGCCCTGTGACTATGGATTCTTTCGTTTTTCACTTCGTTATCTCAAGAATGAACTATCAAAAAAACTTGCGTATATTATATTTCTATAGTATTATTTTTGCATAGAAAGGTGAAATATGTTGTATTCCTGTAATTCTAAAATATCTTTCAATGCTGCTGTCGTCGATAAAAAGAAAACATTGATGCTTGCATATAAAATGCTACCGGAATATGTGTTTGATACCTCTCAGCTAGAAAATAACCCCATTACCTTTCCAGAAGTAAAAACTCTACTCGATGGTGTAACCATAGGCGGCCATAAAATCAATGATGTGCAGCAGGTGTTAAACATCAAAAATGCTTGGTTTTTACTTTTCGATCTGGTAGGAAATAATAAATTCACTCCATCAAAAAATATATTCCATCAAATAAACAAAGAAATAGCACAAAATGAAGCATTATATGCCGGAATATTCAGAAATGGGTCCGTTAATATTGCTGGTACTAAAAATTATACAGCTCCGTCGTACGAAAAATTAGATGATATTTTTGAAACAGAAATTCATGATATTTTGGACGAATATAATACGGTGGAACAGGCAATTCGGATATTTTTATGGGGGAGTTTAAATCAATTCTATTGGGATGGAAATAAACGGACTGCACGATTAATTGCTAATGGTATTTTAATAAATGAAGGAGCTGGTGTTTTCAATATAAAAACAAAAGATATCTTGGAATTTAACACGCTCATGATAGATTTTTATGACACAAAAAAGGCCGATAGTATCGTAGAATTTTTGAGCAAAAAATGCATCTTTTATATGGGAGAAAAATCGTGAAATCATCCAAAAAGCTTGATACTATTAATCAAAAAATCGCCGCTCTTGCTACACAGAAAAAAGCCATTGAAAACGAAATAATTCAGTCGGTATCCAAACAGGTGGCCACCATTCTTATTAAAAAACACGCCTCCAAAATTAATATCCCTGAATTCCTTAAAAAAATAGAAAACATTGTGGATGAAATGAACGATGAACATAAATAACCTAAAATCAGCGCTGCAAACCCTTGAGGAAGGATATAAAATCTACGCCTCCAATTGTGAAAAATCTTTTTCGGATATGCTGGCTGATTCCTGCATAAAGCGTTTCGAATATACTTTGGAAACCGCCATAAAAACCATGAAAAAATTTCTAAAAGAAGTATATTTTGTGGATGAAAAAGACCTCACCGTAAACAATATGTTCAAATTGATGGAAGGATATGAATTCATCTCCTCCTGGCATCAATGGAGAAACTATTACCAAAGCAGAAACAATACGGCACATGAATATAATATTCGAAAATCAAGAGAATTATTAAATATCATCCCAGAATACATTAAAGATGTGACATCTTTGGTGCAAAAATTACAGGAAAAAATTGAACCCAAATGATCATTAAGGGCGTTTCAGAAAAACAATTGGAAATCATAAAAGACGTTTTGCAGCCGTACTCGCAAGAGTATAATTTTTTTATGTACGGATCTAGGGTAAATGGTAATTTTTCAAAAAATTCTGATTTGGATATTCTGATCAAGGGCCAAACTGAAGCTTCCTGGGACGTTATTGAAAAAATTCAGGAAAAATTTGATGAATCCGATCTGCCGTTTATTGTTCATTTTGCAGATTCCTATAATTTAGACGAAAATTTCTATAAATCAATAAAAAATAGTCTAGTAAAGATATGAACCAGCAGAAAAAATTAGCAAAAACAGAAATTCAAATGAATCGCCTGCGGGCACAAAAAGCCGCTCTCTCATTTAAGATAAAACATCAACAAAATAGCGAACGAAAGGCGCGTACTCGTACGCTAATCCAAATGGGCGGACTGCTAGAAATTACTCCACTGCCCTCCATTTGCAACATCAATTTAGGCGATGATTTGCAATTGGATCATCCTGAAAAATCTGCAACTTTGTTGGGCTTGCTTTTGCATATTTCAGAACAAATTATCGATACAGTTTCATCCGACGATCTCGAAAAATTCCGCAAAATCGGTGTCAATTATCTAAAGAAAAACGCCAGATGAAAAACACTGAAAAGTATAGCTTGCACTTTGAAAAATTACTTTTCTTCTCCCCTCATGTAATTAACTCCATCAAGCACAAGGATTATCCGCCCACAATTGCTGCTTCCAACATACTTATATTCATGAATAATCGCTCCGAAATCTCGATTAGAATCATTTTTGCGCCCATTTATGACAATGAGATCTTTCTTCATTAGATATGCCAAAGCGTCAGCAACCCCTCCTTGATGATTGATGTCCAACCAATTGGACTCTGCTTTATTGCTCATTAAAGTTGGATTGTCTTTTTCAAAATAGTCACTTGATGGGACAACAAAGGAGTTTATATATAGTTTCACTATATTTTTTGTTTTCACTAAACCTCGTATCTGAGAGCGAAGCTCGGTAAGCTCATCACTAACTTTTAAAAAATTGTCGATTTCTACTGATTTTTTTGAAAAAGAACGAACAAGATCCACCAACTCTTCATGTGTGTAGGTTTTATCATCTTTATGGGTAATTCGTTTTTCATTTTCATGTAAAACTACTTTCCACGTTTGATCTGATTCGAGATTTTCTTTTTTGATATTGTCAATATCATTGGCTAGATACACCCTTACAGCATTAGAGCTGTTGCGTAACCAGATTTAACTTATCCAGTATGATTTTAGAGATGAGTGTTCTCTGATTTTTTCAGATTTATGCGAAGCCGTTTTTCATATT
>JAITQS010000004.1 GCA_031288795.1 Holosporaceae bacterium
TGATTCGACAATATCTGCCGAAAAATCATGATTTTAAGGACGTTGGTGACAAAAGAATCAGAGAAATTGAAAAAAGATTGAATAATCGACCGCGGAAGGTGTTAAAGTACAAAACACCAGATGAGATTATCCACGGACATGACTCTTTTGCTATCGGAACGTGTGGCAATGTTGCACTTCATGTGTGAATGGCATTTTTCTAGACCCCTTCCTAGACCCGTTAGACCCCTAAACATGTCAAAAATCGCCAATTACAGTCAAGAAAAATTATCGCAGCCCAAAATCGAAGAAATTTTGTTGCGGAATATTATAGACAAAAACTGCTTCTGTAGCATCGCCTGTTTTTTGTCGAAAAAGGTGAAAAGTAAGATTCCTGGGACGAATTAAAAATACATGAGGGTGATGATGATCAAAACAACAAAAACGCAATCGAAAAAGCCTGAGGCGGCAGCGGATTCAAAACCCGCCCAATTGGCGAAAATAATGTACAGAGGGATTGAAAGATACATAAAAGCGCAACAATCTCAAAACAGAGAGAAAAACTACGGTAAGGCGCTTGACTTTTCCGGCGAACGGAGAGTAAATAGGGGTGGTTAATTTGTCCATTTGGAGAATAAAATGACAGATGATTTTAAGGTACTTAAACAAATCTTGGAGCTGGAAACCAAGTCGATAAACGAACTTACAAAATTATGGGAATCGTTTTACGATCACAAGCCGATGTCGCACAGCAAGACGTATATGGTTTCAAAAATCGCTTATAAAATCCAGGAATTGGCCTATGGCGGACTCTCTGTTGAAACAAGAAAACGACTGGATGATCAGTCATTGAGCATCAACGGCAAAATCGTAAAGAAAAAATACAAACCGCTGATCGGATCGAAAATCGTGAAGGAATATCACGATAAAACCTATGAAATACTCGTAGTTGAGGGCGGATTTTCGTTCAAAGGTGAAGTCTTTAAATCATTGTCAGCTATCGCCAACAAAATCACCGGCACAAAATGGAATGGACTGAAATTTTTCGGGATAAAGCAAGCTTGAAGCTTGACCCAATAATTTTTAGGAGATCAACTTGTGAATACAGGCAAAAACAAAGTTAACGGATCCAACGTCACGTTGGTCAGGTGCGCGATTTACACGCGCAAATCAAGTGAAGAAGGACTCGAACAGGAGTTCAACAGCCTTGATGCGCAGAGAATTGCGGCCGAAAAATACATTCAGAGCCAAGCGGGAAAGGGCTGGGTTATTTTGCCTCAACACTATGATGACGGCGGATTTTCCGGCGGCAACATGGACAGACCTGCTTTGCAAGAGCTCCTAAAAGACATTGAACTCAGAAAAATCGACTGCGTTGTGACTTATAAATTGGATCGATTGTCGCGATCTTTGCTTGATTTTGCAACAATAATGAATGTATTCGACTCAAATGATGTGATCTTCGACACTGTTACCGAGTCGTTTAGCTCTGCGAATTCGTCCGGTCGCCTCATGTTGAACATGCTTTTGAGTTTTGCGCAATATGAACGTGAACTTACCGGAGAACGAATTCGTGATAAATTTCTGGAATCCAAGAAAAAAGGTATGTGGATGGGCGGATATCCGATGCTTGGCTACGATATTAAAGACAGAAAATTATTGATAAATGAGGAAGAAGCTAAGGTTGTCAAATTTATCTATGATCGCTTTATAGAAACCGAATCCTGCACGCTAATCGCCGATGAGCTGAACCGCAAAGGTGTTCGCTCGAAATCGCGCTCTCACACGAACGGCAGAAACAAAGGTGAAAAACTATACGACAAAAAAGCAATTCGACGAATTCTTGAAAATCAGTATTACAGAGGCTACGTAACCCATAAATGTGAAATTTATAAAGGGCAGCACGAGGCGATAATTGATGAAGAAAAATGCCTGAAAGTTCAAGAAATATTCGTAAAAAATAAGAACACAAAGCATCAGAAAAAATCGAGCCCATACCCATTGAAGGGATTGCTGAAATGCGGAAGCTGTGGAGCAACTATGAGTCCCACCGCCTGCAACAATCACGGATTGAAATATCGCTACTATACATGCAGCAACCATATACGTTTTAAAAATTGCAAATCCGCCGTGAAAAATATTCCGGCAGAAGGTATTGAAAACAAAGTCATGGAAGAGGTTTTGCTGAAACTGAAATCTCCAGAAGTAATGCTGAAAATTCATGAATTGGCTCGGGAAAACACTGTGGATGAGGCTCAGTTGCAATTGTCGCTGCGCAATCTTTCAGAGACTTGGAAATACCTGTATCCTCAGGAGCAATCGCGAATTATGAAAATGTTGGTGAATTCCATTGAATTGCATGAAAACGGCCTTAATATTCAAATGAACATGGACGGTTTTAACTCATTGCTTTTTGGATTGGGAGTCTAAGAAATGACGACTACCAATACCGAAAATTCAATGATAGAAAATGTCTTTATCCCGCTAAAAATTGTAAAACGCGGATCGCACAGTGGGAAAATTTTAAGCAAAACCTACTCGGTCGAAAAAACCGAGCCTAACGAAACGCTCGTTGCCGGAATTCTGAAAGCATACCTTTGGGAAAAAATTATCTACGAGCAGTTTGATGGCAACTTCGAATTGTTTTGCATCAACAACAAATTTTCCAAACGATATGTTCAACAAATCTTGAAATTGAATCTGCTCAGTCCCAAGCTTAAAGAAGCCATCCTCACCGGGAACCATCCAAAACATCTGCTACTGCGAGATCTTGTTCGCAAACCATTTCCTGTCTCATGGATTGAACAGGAAAAAATGATGGGGTTCCGAAAATAATTTGGTAGTAATTTGAGATAATTAGCTTAATATTAAAAATTAACCTCCATCATGGTAAAAACGATTGAAATCTTACCACCCGTCGGATTTTCTTCTACCTTAAAATTTCAGCTAAATATTCTTGAAACTCCAAGCGAAAGAAAGATTCGTCGGGTGACGAGATTATTGCATAATTGGGAGCTCATTCGCATCGCCTCCACAATATGGGACCATACACATGAACAATCTTTATAAAATGGGGATGACGAAGGCAAAAACACGCCGCCGCCGTAGAGTAGCGGAGGTCGCGTTTTTTACCATTGGAAGCGTCATTCTTGATACCGCTCTTTACCTATTTTGACCGATAAACATAGTCTCGGAAAGCGTCCATATCTGGTTCGTCACCTATGCACTGTAGTATATCCAGGATTTTTTTCGGCATATCCTGACCTCTGTGCTTTAATCCTAACGAGAATGGATGCTCATAATCGAGGATTTCTGGTTTTCTTAATTTTTTGGATAAATCCGTAACTACTGCCAATGCTTCCGCGTAATTACGACCAAGGCAAATTGGAAAACCGCGCTTATCAATGGGGCGGTCGAATTCAGGGCTCAGCCTCACGTCGAAGCTGATCGGTTGCCCATAGAAAACTCCTTCCAAATAGGAAAGCAACGTCCCGGGACCTATATTTACATGTCCTCTTTTTGTGTCAAGATCATACTTGTAATGGGTAAGTCTTGTAAAGATTCCTCCTGAATCTCCCACCTGAAAATCGCCATTGACGTAGACAAAATCTTCCCGCGTTAACTTTGCGTCTTTGAATGCCTTATCCAAATCCACAGCAATTTTTTTTGCTTGCTCGTCCGACTCCGGGTAAATCGCTATAAATTTTCCTTTTTGCGAAAATGGTGGCGACAGAGCAGCGCGTGTTCGTCCATATCTTGGGGCGTTGTAACACAGCCTGAGTGTAGGAATACTAGAAAAGAATTTGTACTGAACTTTTTGCTTTTCTAAATATGGGATTACTATTTCCGCAATTTTCTTGGCTGATGAAATTCTTGCAGAAATATGCATCTTCCATCCGATGTCGTTTTGGTTACGCCTTTCCGAAAATAAATATAAAAAAAGCCGGGAAGGATGTCTCATATTTCCAGTGTATTCAATTGCGCAAGGCGAAACAAGGGGATTCTCCATAGGATATTTCAGATAGGGAGCTGTAAACGACGCTCTTAAGGATGGGTATGTTTCTCCTAACATGTCAACAAAGTCATCAAATTCCTTGTCAAGAGTCTCGTTGCTGCCGTATAATTTATGCTCCGTAGGATTGCCGCCTTGCCACTCAGCTTCTTTACTCTCAGCTAACTTGGCTTTCCAATCGAAACCGTCAAAGGCTGGTTTCCAAATTCCGAGCTCGTATAATTTTTCAATGGCAGCGGTGTTTCCGTCGTCGCCGAGCGTTTCCAGTATAACTCTTGCAGCGTTATAGGTTGTTTTAACCTTCCGATCGTCTTGCACGATTGCTTCCGCTAACTTATCTACATTCTCTTTAGTTGGCGTCTTTAGCGTTGTTTTGAGCAGGTCTTGATTCAGTGGGGCATCCTTCACATCCGTAGGTTCGCCAATACCGGCAATGGGAGGGATTATTCCGTTATACTTTGGATTGTCGACTATGTCTGAAACTTTTTTCGGCAAAATAATACCTCTATTCTTCAAACTACTGAAGCAAGGAATATAGGTATTAGCATCAATATCATAGGTCTTTATATAACTTCTAAAAAGAGATGGCCTAATGATTTCTTTATTGCCTTCTTTACCCCAAAAAACCATGTCTTCTCCGGGAATCAATAGTTTGGCGTAAAGCGCGCCCCCTTCTCCCACCTGGAAATGGTCGTCGATATACAAAAAATCCTCTCTAGATAATCCTTTTCTCTTGAAGGCGGACTCCAGATATTCCAACGAACTCTTAAGTAGGACAGCACCTTCAAAAAACAGCACTATGCTGCCTTTGACGGTCTGCTGTCCATAATATCTTTTTCTGATCGTCTCGGCATTGGCAGCATATAAGTAAGAAAAGTTGTATCGCTTTCCTTTGTTCCTTTCATGTAAACTCCGTACCTCCCCTAGGACCGTCTTAAACGACGAGAATCTAGGAGCAATGCTTAGTGTCCACCCGGCTGGTTTATTCCATTGCGGAGAATAGTTAAATTCTTCTCGATCTATCATGGGGCCGATGCGTTCGTACACAACCGGAAACGTGAGTTGTTGAACAGCATCGTCTGTTGTAGATTCCTTGAAATCCTGCTTTGTTCCTACGGTTTGGTTATATTTCTCAATATCATCTTTTTTCTTCTGGTAGTCCTCAAATGAATTACATATATATTTTTCTTTTTCTTCTTTAGGGGTTTGTGGCTTTTCCCAAATCCCAAGCCTATAAACTTCGTTTCTTGCGTATGGATTTCCATATTCGGCAAGCGTTTCCAGCGCTTTTCTGTTCAACATATTTTCCGAATCTCGCTCCAGGGCTTCCCCCAAAGCTTCTATATTTTGCTCGGTGGGATTGCTCAGCGCTGCTGCCGCCGATGAATTGTCTTTGCTCTGCTCCGCGGCACTGCTACTAGTAGCTGTGGGGGCTGCGCTACCGGGATAACTGATGGTAAAATTTAGAGCGACCCAAAAACACAATAGCACGCATTTTTTTTTGTTCATGTTTGTCTCCATTTAATCAAAAAACCAATTATTCGCAATTATGTGCCGCCCAGAAGCTCCCTTCGGCAAACGATCTTTGCGCATGGCAAAATACCACATTTATAATTACACTAATTATACAACGACAATTGTTAATATTTTGCTAATTTTTTCTAAAAATAAAAAAACTTCCGAAATTGATCTGATCTGGATGGCAAGAATAGCCTAGCGAAATCCATTGTCATTTTTTTGCTGATATTTTCAAGTTATTTTCAGGCTTTCTCATTCCCGACGGCGCGAAGCACACTCTCCACCAATTACCATACTGACAGAAAATTGTAAAATTTCCGTTAATTTTGTGCTCGTTAACATTTTTTGGCGCCATTAATTTGAAAAGCATGGAAGTAAAAATCAAGATTCTTTTATAATAAATCCAAATCTCCACAAGATGAGTCCCCACACCTAGTAAAATTATTTTTTCATTTGGTAAGGTATTTCTACAATAACGCGGGTCTCCTCGCTGGTCTGTTTGCGATAGAACAGCGCGGTTTTTAAAATGGTCGCCGTTTGATTGTGGAGAATATTTTGCCAAAATTGTCCCGGCACAAAACTCGGCATAATCACAATGGTTTTGCCTTTTTCCGGATCACGTTCATCCAGTTCCGAGAGAAAATCCAGAAAAGGATTTACCACAGACCGATAAGGAGAGCTCAATATCATCAGTGGAATAGCAAAATTCATGGACCTCCAGGCCAATTTCAGTTTATCCACCTCCCTTTGGTCGACGTTTACAATCACCGCTACGACGTCGTCCGATAGCGAACTGGCGAATCTCAACGCCGCCAAAGTTCCTTTGTGCATTCGGGAAATCGGCACCACCACCTTTGGTTTAGTTTCTCCCATGGGTTTCAGAAATTTTCCCAATCCACCTCTTTTTAGATCCAATTCCACGTTGGTTACCTGATATCTGCGATTAATCTTCAAGAATACGGAAAAAAATATGGGAACCAACAGCAATATTATCCAGGCTCCATTCAAGAAGTTGCTCTGTATGATGACCAGCAGCGTTACCAGGGTTGCCAGCGATCCGAAAGCGTTCAAGGCGACTTTTATGTGCCAATTTTTTCCCCTCATGCGGATCCAGTATTTTACCATTCCAGCCTGAGACAACGTAAATGACGAAAAAACTCCCAGAGAATACAGCGTAATAAGTGAAAATGAATCGGATTCGAATATGAGTATTAGCACCATCGACACCAGAGCCAGCATAACAATGCCGTTGGAATAGGCTAAACGATCTCCGAGATTGGCAAAACTGGTGGGAATATACTTTTTTTCGGCAAGAATGCTAGCTAATCGAGGAAATCCTGAAAAGGCAGAATTGGCGGCAATCAACAAGATGAACACGGTCATTAATTGTATGAGATAATAAAAAAAACCACGACCAAACAATTGATGGGACATCTGGGATATGACGCTTTCGTTTTCCAGAAATACCAAATGAAATTTATCTGCCACAAAAGTAAGCCCCAGGAACAAAAAAACAAGGATACAGAACATAACCACCAGCGTTACGCGAGCGTTTTTATATTGGGGCTTGTGGAAGGAACTGACTCCGCCGGCAATGGCCTCAATACCGGTAAGTACAGAGCATCCGTAGGCAAACGCCCGCAGCAGTACCACGATAATCAGCAAATTCGAGGCTTCGGTGACGCCACATTCCGGAATGACATTACTTTCCGGAACCGACTTCCCAAGACCAACTATTATCATCCCGAAGGCCACTAAAATGAAGCCATAGGTGGGAACCGTTAGTAGACGAGAAGATGCCTTTGCGCCCCGCAAGTTTGATACGGTGATGATCAGCAGCGATACCATGCAGAACGATACCGAGTGCTCCGCAAAAGACGGAAATGCCGATACAACTGCCCTCGCCCCAACGGATAAACTCACCGCCACCGTAAGCGTATAGTCTATTAGAAGAGCGGAGGCCGTGATTAGTCCTAAAAATTCTCCGAGGTTTTCGTGCACTACGGTAAATGCTCCGCCTCCATCCGGATAAGCTTCTATGCTCTGCCAATAGGAAACGGACACAACGAATATTAGTCCCACTATGGCGCCGGCCACCGGCATGGAAAACGAATGGGCAAACATTAGTCCAAGAGCCAGCAAAATTTCGTCCGTAGCGTAGGATATGGACGACAAAACGTCCGAAAAAAATACCGCCAACGCTTTGGTTTTACTGTAGCGCTCAGAAATTATATTTTCGGTTTTTAGCGGATTTCCAAATATAATTCTATTTAGATTCATTGGTATCTCGCATGAGTGTTTTAAGCTCATTGAGCTCCGTTTGCAAATCCATACGCTTCTGCAGTTCCATATTATTAGATTGTATAAGTTCCAGAATCCTTTTTCGCAGAGTTTTTATCTCGCGAATCAGAACGCTCATGTAATTTCTGGAATGAACCACAAACTGGGCATCGGCTTTATTTTGCTCACCGCTACGGTAGTCGAAAAGCGCAACCGGATTACCATCGACGTCCGGCGATACCCACACCGTATCCACGTCTTCTTCCTCCACAACCCTCCACGGAGCAGGAGATGCTGCCTTCAATTTTTCCTCCAGATAATTCATATCTTCTGGAGTAAGGACCTGTTTCATTTGGCTCCACCTAGTCCCCCACAAAATAGCTATGCAACAGCGGTTGGCTCGTCTGCTATTTGCTGCTGTGCTTCGCTTTCCGATTTCGCCACGCTCAATCTTATCGGTACCGCTACTTCCGGATGTAAATTAATCGATAAATTATAAATGCCGATATGTTTGATGGGAGCACTCAAATTTATCTGGCCGGCATTAACATTGATTCCCGATTCCCGTATGGCAGCGGCAATATCTCGGCTGCTGACGGATCCATACAAATTCCCTTTCTCGCTAGCCTGGCGAACTAACGCAACGGAAAAATTATTTATTTTTTCGGCAATTTTCAAAGCTTCAGTTCTTGTTTCAGCGTTTGTTGCCTCGATTTGGGCTCTTTTTTCTTCGAAATATTTTTTATTTTCGTTTGTAGCTCTTAGGGCAATTTTTTTCGGTAATAGATAATTTCTAGCAAAGCCGGGCTTAACACTAACCACATCCCCAATGTTTCCGAGCTTCACCACCCTCTGGAGCAAAATAACTTTTACATGTTCCATAAAATCCCCTATTATTTTCAATTTACATACAACAATGGTGGAGGGGGTAAGATTTGAACTTACGTAGACTTCCGTCGGCAGATTTACAGTCTGCTGCCATTGACCGCTCGGCCACCCCTCCCAAAAAGAGATACAAGTGCTGCTATATAAGCATAGGGAGGTAGGCATGTCAATAGAGAGCTCGTTGCATAGCGAATCTTTTTCGTACTGACTTTCCGAAACCCCCGCAACGGTTACTCAGGGCTCCAGTTGGGAAATAATTTCATTCACAAGTTTAGATAATTTTTCACTTTTGGGAGAACTATTTTTATCTCCGTGAAACAAAGATGGATCAAACTCTTTTAGCTGATGCGGTTCTATTTGTTTTAGGTCCAGGTGCCGGAGCGCTAAATTTTGAATTCTTTCCGGAGATGTAAGTGATTTCCACTCGGCCTTTAAAATATGCTGATTCTTTTTCTCCCGAAGGATTTCCTTTTGGGCGATTTTTATCTTATCCTCGATGGAAATGACCGAATATTTTAAATAAAACATCCAGGATCCCGCCAAAAAGACGAGCACAATAAAAAAAATCGTAGTTTTTTTAGCCACCATTTTGCAATATCCTTCGAAGGCCCTCTAATTTTCCGGGCGATAATATTATAGCATACAAATTCCCCGAAGTTTAGCGGATCTGCTTTTGGAATTGGCTTGCAATTCCTCCTCCGATGGGGTTATCGGTTTTTTGGTGAGCGGAGCGAATTTTTCTGTGGCGCACATTTTCCGAAAAAACAATTTTACTATCCTATCTTCGAGGGAATGGAAACTCACCACCAAAATTTTTCCGTTAGGCTTTAGCAGGTTGACCGAATCTGCCAATATTTTTTCCAATTCTTCCAGCTCATTATTCACGAAGATCCGCAGTGCCTGAAAGGTTTTGGTGGCGGGGTCTATTTTTCCTTTTTTTCCGATGCATTTTTTTATTATGTTAGCCAGGTCCTCGGTATTTTGTATATTTTTGAGATTTTGTTTTATATTTTTAGCAATTCTACGGGAGAAATGTTCTTCACCGAATTTGTAGATGATGTCGGCCAGGTCATTTTCGGAATATTTTTTTAGTATGTCCAGAGCGGTTTCATCACACAATCCCATGGACATGTCTAGGGGGCCTGATAGTTTAAACGAGAAGCCTCGGGTTGGATCCGCCAGCTGGAAATTGGATACTCCGAGATCCAGCACAATGCCGTCCACCGGATTCTGCAGCATGGACTTTATGTTACTGAATTTTTCATGGAAAAATCTGAATCTCCGGAGATATTTTTTTCCGAAGGCATCGGCTATTTCCCGGACCTCATCGTCACGGTCGCAGGCTATGACGCTGCAATTTGCCGATTCCAACAGGGCACGGGAATATCCTCCGCCGCCGAAAGTTCCGTCGAAATATACCTTGTCGTCTGCCGGAGACAGCAGCTGCAGTACCTCCTTCAGCAGAACAGATTTATGTTCCCGCATGCTGCAGCCATAGCGAAATCATAAAGAACACAGGACCCAGTATGCTAATGGACCAGACCATGTATCCCACAAACGAAGGAGCCTTAAGGCCATATCCGTCGGCAATGGATTTAACCATGAGATTCGGAGCATTCCCTATGTAGGTGAGGGCTCCCATGAATACCGTAGCTATGGAAATGGCCGTCAGAATGCAAGATTTTGTCGTCATGAGTACCTGTGGATCTCCCGACGTCAAATGGAAAAATATTAGAAATGTCGGAGCGTTATCCAGTATGGAGGACAACAGCCCACTGGCCCAGAAACAGCGATCCGGCATAAATGTTCCCGCCGGAGCTATCCAGTCGAAAACCCACTTGAGCTCTCCGGCAGGTCCCTTGTGCAGCATGTGTATTAGGGGAATTACCGTCACAAAAATACCGGCAAAAAGTTCCGCCACTTCCCTCATGGGCGCAAACGAAAAATGATTCCTCTCGCGAATTTCTTTGGGAGTAATTTTTAGCGAAACTAGCGAAATGATCACCAGTAAAATATTTCTGATCAGAGACGGATAGCTAATTATTCCCTTGCCTTCGACATTTCCTTCGGAATTGCACAAAATAACTGTCAGAAGAATCAGAGCCAACAGCAGAAGATTCCTCGTTCCTTTGAAAACGAAACGTTTCTCCTGCAATTTTATCTCCCGCATGTCGCCTCCCTCCCGATAAAACCAGGAATCGACAATGAAAAATAGTAGACACAGCAGCAAAGTCGTGATCAGCAGAACTCCGCCCAGATTTTTTAGAAACCAAAAGAAATCGACGCCCTCGAGAAATCCTATAAACAGCGGCGGGTCTCCCAGCGGCGTAGCGGCTCCTCCAATGTTGGAAATCAAAAATATAAAAAATACCAGCAAATGCGTTTTATGCTTACGGCCAATATTTGCTCTTAAAAATGGACGTATCAGCAGTGTGGCAGCTCCGGTAGTGCCGATCCAGCCGGCCACCATGCTTCCCACCAGCAAAAAGCCTACGTTGAACAGCGGTCCGCGCCCTCGGGGAAAATCAACGTATATGCCTCCGGACGTTATGTACAGCGACGAAATAAGTAAAATAAACGGAATATAATGCTCCAATAGCGGCTCCCAAATCGCCGGTAAAATATTCTTAGCTCCAAACACATAGGCCACCGAAGCCAAATACACCGATGCCCAAAACGCCGGCACAAAACTCCCATATCTATGCCAAAAATTCGGACACAACAACGGCAAAAGCGACATGGAAAAAATAATTCCCAAAAACGGCACTGCCCATAAAATATCAGAAAAATTCATTGGATACCCTTTATATTTCAGGAAATCTTTTGGCGCAGATAAAAAACACCACCATACTAAAATTAATGTTTTTTGCCCAAGCTTTCTGCCACTAGCGAATTTTCTTCAGAGTGGATAAGGCTTCGGCATCGGTCGTTAATCCGGTTACATCTTCATCTAGACCCACGTTCGACATGCCTTTTTCATCGGCCTTTTGAATGGATTTCAATATACCTTCGGTGTCAAATTCCATGCGCACCGTGAAACGGTCTTTTAGCTTTACATCCTGAAACGAAACTTCCTCCGATTTGTAGCCGATATATATCAAAACGGAGTTTCCATGACACAACGATGGACTTCCGCAATTCTTTAGGACATCTTGAATGGTGGTTTTTCCTACGACAAAGCTACCGTATTTGTCGCAAATAACGGGATTTCCCCTTAAACTCTCCTTCGGCTGACAGGAACACAGCAAAAACGCAATAAACGCAGTCGCAACCTGTATCACTTTGATTTTCATTTTTTCCAAACTCCATACATGACTTACTTTGTAAATGTGATGGTTATCGAGAAAAATGTCAATTGGGATCGTTGATATGCGCAGCGTATTGGCGGAAAAATATGGCTGACTGCCTTTTCCGATCGCTTTTTTGTTGATGTTTTTTGAAAAAAATTTTTCTAAAAAGCAGGAAAAATGTTTGACAAAAGGGTGCGAAATATGATAGCATTCTCCGAGATGTTTTGGTTTTTAGGGAAATAATAGAAAAAATCGACCGAAGCCACGACCAGCATATTGGCGACGGGTTTGGAGCGTCCAGCAGTTCGGGTTGTATGTTTTGTGGTAAATGTTTTAGGGTAAACATTTGGGCTTTATTTTTTTAACAAAAGGAGAAAAAAATGAAAAAAATACTGTTGATAGCTATATGTTCGATTATATGCGAAGGCATGTCTGCGATGGCCCCCCTGCAAGTGGACCTAAACGACCCTGATCTTCTTGATTTTTTTCGCGATAGCATTGAAGCAGAAGCAATATTTAGAGCTGCATGTGAAAATAACGTTCCGGCACTGCGGCTACTCCGCACAGCTAAACCTAGCATTGTGAATGAGAGAAATGAGCAGGGGAACACTCCGTTAGAAATTGCAGTTTTTTATGGCAAGGTTGACGCGGTAGAAGAGCTTCTTACTCCTAGAGATTCTCAAGTGGCGGATGTAAATGCTGGATCACGAGGTTATACACCGCTGTATAGGGCTGTAGAACTAGCAGCAACAAAAAGGAAGAACGCAGCGATCCCGATAATTAACCTTCTTATCAATGGCGGTGCGGATCCGAGTATTAGAGCTGATGGATTTCCTGGGACTCCGCTAGAATATGCCCGATCTTATGAGGGGTGTGGAAATGACGTCATTGCGCTTCTTGAAGCGGCGGCAGGACGAGCTGCAGCTAATTAAAATGAGTTAATGTTATGAGAGGCCGTCATGTATTTTAATCCATTAGAATGATTTAAATACGTGAACGGCATCTTATTTGTTTGATTTTCCGATTTGCCAACGACGACATGATTAGTCCGCAGCAATATTTTTTTCGGGAAGAAAATTTAATTTACTCGGGGTACCCTGCAGAAAGCCTTTTCCGATCGCTTTTTTGTTGATGTTTTTTGAAAAAAATTTTTCTAAAAAGCAGGAAAAATATTTGACAAAAGGGTGCGAAATATGATAGCATTCTCCGAGATGTTGAGGTTTTGGTTTTTAGGGGATTAATAGAAAAAATCGACCGAAGCCACGACCAGCATATTGGCGCTGCCGGTTTTGCCAGCGGCATCTTGGCGGCGAGTTTGGAGCGTCCAGTAGTTCGGGTTGTATGTTTTGTAGTAAATGTTTAAGGGTGAACATTTGGGCTTTATTTTTTTAACAAAAGGAGAAAAAAAATGAAAAAAATGCTGTTGATAGCTATATGTTCGATTATATGCGAAGGAATGTCTGCGATGGCACCCCCGCAAGTGGACCTAAACGACCCTGCTCTTCTTACTTTTCTTCGCAAGAACATTAAACCAGAAGCAATATTTAGAGCTGCATGTAAAGCTGCACGTGGAAACGTTCCGGTGTTGCAGCTACTCCGCACACTTGAACCTAACATTGTGAATAGGAAAGACGAGCACGGGCAGAACCTATTACATCATGCAGTTGGTGCTGGCAGGGTTGACGTGGTAGAAGAGCTTCTTACTTCCAGAAATCATCAAGTGGCGGATGCAAGTGCACCTGCACCTGGAGCACAAGGTTATACACCACTGCATATGGCTGTACAACTACAAAGCGACAAAGCGGTCCAGATAATTAACCTTCTTATCAATAATGGCGGTGCGGATCCGAGTATTGGAGCTGATGGACTTGGTGGAGACACTCCGCTAGACTATGCCCAATCTTTGGAGTGTAGAGATGACGTCATTGCGCTTCTTCAGCAGGCGGCGGCAAGGCGAGCTGCGGCTAATTAAAATGAGTTAATGTTATGAGAGGCCGTCATATATTTTAATCCATTAGAATGATTTAAATACATGAACGGCATCTTATTTATTTGATTTTCCGATTTGCCAACGACGACATGATTAGTCCGCAGCTGATCATGAATGTAATCATGGAGCTTCCTCCGTAGGAAAGTAGCGGAAGCGGAATGCCCACCACCGGCAGCATTCCCATAACCATGGCAATGTTGATAAATACGTGCGAAAATAAAAGTAATCCAAGTCCATAGCATAAAAATTTAGCAAATGGCGTTTTTGCTACGGATCCGCACCAAAAAAAACACAAAATAAGACTTAAAAATATCAAAATAATAATTGTACCACCGAAAAATCCAAATTCTTCTGCCAAAGTCGTAAAGATGAAGTCAGTATTTTTTTCCGGAAGAAAATTTAATTTACTCTGGGTGCCCTGCAGAAAACCTTTTCCGAACATATGACCGGATCCTATGGCTATTTTTGACTGCAGTACGTGATAGCCGGTTCCCTGCGGATCCCTGCCCGGATCAACGAAGGTAAGTATTCTGTTTTTCTGGTAATCATGGAGAAAATACCAGCCAAACGGACACAGCAGCAAACCAGAAAAAAAGCTCAGGGTAAAAATTTTTAGAGAAAATCCGGATAAAAATATAATGGCGCTTCCTACGAAAAACAAAACTCCTGCTGTTCCAAGGTCCGGCTGCTTCAAAACCAGAAGCGTCGGCAGCAGCGTTAGGATTATCGGTGGAATGTGACTTTTCAGGAGATGAATCTCATGCGCAGGTAGTATGGAATAATAGCGGGACAGGGCTAAAATCAACGCTAATTTCATTAGCTCGGACGGCTGGAACATAAAAAAATACAAATCGATCCAACGCTGAGCGCCGAGTCTTATGACACCTATTAGCTCCACAATTATAAGCGAAATAAACGTGAATGCATAAAATACATAGGCAAAATTATTCCACATTTTGAAATCATAGAAATATACCAGAGCCATAATTGCTATCCCCCCCATAATCCTCAGCAAATGCTTCTGTACGGGATCGGAAAATACGCCGTTAAACGCACTTATCTGTCCCAAAATGCTGATCGTAAATAGCAAAAATATAATGAGAAATAAGATCTTGAATTCATTTAGGAATAAAAATCTATTTTTAAACTTATCTATTTTCATTTTAGTCGATTTCCTTACCATCCATCACATTATACAGAAAAACCGAAATGCGTCCCCAAAGCCAAGATAAAACATTTTGCTACAAATCTTAATCATAAAAATACCACATCACATTTGCGTTAATTATCAAAAAACATAAAAGCGGATATTTTTGGCAAGCCCCCTCCCCCACTTCACTTGGCAAGGAGGTAGCTCCCGGAAAGTAAGCTACCAGTTTGACTGTTGAGACTCTAAGAGACTGCATAATGAGATTTTTCTTACAAGAACGAGGAAAAACGTAGCGCAAGACCGGAGTGTACTGCCTGTACATGAGGATCTTGACAAAGTCGATTGCGAGGAAAATCCATTAGGCAACAGTCTCTCTAAAGGCTTGGTCTAAAGGTTCAAGGTTCAAGATTCCAAGAGACCACTACCTAATGGCTTTTTTTCGTAATAGTCTCTAGGCGACTTTAATTGGAGTATCCTCCAGAAACTGCTTCGGCAGGATTTCCACATTGGAGCTTTGCGCCATGTCCTGTAGATTCTTGTCTCCGTGGATTCCGGTGAGAATGCAGACGCGGTCTTTGGGCAAACCGCTCTGGAGAATCACAGTTAACCCCTTAAAGTCACTTCCTCTCAATTCGTAATCGCTTATGAAGAAAATTTTCTTTTTCTCCCAGGATGACTCAATAAAATTAAGCGCTTCTTTGCTCTTGGTAAAGAATTTCAGAGACAATTCTTCAGGGTAGTCTTTCAGCAATTTTTCAAAGATATTGAAGGTAGAAGGGTCATCGTCCAAAACAACGATGATATTTCCTTTTTTAAAGGTCAGCTGTTTCACAATCCAAGCAGGACATTCGACTGTGGGTAATTTTATGAAAAAGGTTGTGCCCAAATTCTTTTTCGATTCGATCTCCAAAGTTCCTCCAAAAGAGTCGATGGTTGCAATAATCTGACTCAGCCCTAGACCGAAGCCTGCGTGCTTTGTACTATTGAAATTCAGAGAGCGCTCCTTAATTTTTTCGATTATCTCGCCGGACATGCCTACGCCGTTGTCTTTTACAATGATTTTTGCAAATTGGCCTTCCACTTCAAACGACACATCCACAATTCCAGAATTTTTATCGCAGGCCTCCACGGCATTGTTGATCAAATTCGAAATCATACACCCGAAACTCAGTTGATTCCCTTCAACGGAAGTAAATTTATCGGCGGGATCAAAGGAACAATTAAACTTTATTTGGGTAGTTTTGTATTCATATATCTTGCTTCTTACGACATCGTCCAAAGCCAACGACAGAAAAATGATTTCTTTCTGATCAGAACCTGACTTTCTTTCGTATTCATGATGCTTGCTTTTCAATGCTTCGCAAATATTTCTTATACTATTGCTTATGTCATGCAAAACGCCATGATATTTGCTTGGAATATCGGGAGACTTTACAAAAAACTCAAGTCCGGAAAGCGGAGATGCAATGTCATGTAAGATTTGGGCAGAAAAGGCTCCAAATTCTCTTCTATCCCGAATTTCTATTTCTTGTATTTTGTTTTTCTGCTCTAGTTCCATAGCTTTTTTGCGATCAGTTATGTCGACGGCAAGTCCGATAATCCCCTCAACTTCATCATCTATCATCAGAGGTGATTTTACAGACAAATAGCTCATGCCGTCCAATGAGTGTTCCTCAACAATAAGTTGTTTACGTGTTCGCATAACTTCTAGAGTAGCGTCCCAGGTTTCCGGAGGCAATTTTTTCGCATCGTTATGCTCTATTGCCCTATTGCATGCCTCGTTTTTATATATAAAATTTCCGTCCTTATCTATGACAAAAAAATTTACGTTTACCGACTTTTCGCTCATAAACAGAACAACTTCTTGATCTATTTGGTTTTTACGGTGCAGCGACTTTCGCCTACTCATCTGTTCGTGATTAGAAGTCCTATAATTCAGCAAATTTATATTCAAATTATAGCGCTTGTCCACGGATACTAGGGGATCTCCGAGGCTCATCGGATATACCATATTAATATTTTGAAAGAACGCGCACGTATATGCGCACTCTTCTAATATGAAACTTATGCTCTGGAAAAGAGTTCCTCCACTTTTCAAAACTTCCGCATTAGCCTTAGCAAGTACAGATTCCCTGAATTCTTCCACAATACCGTTGCCATTTTCGTCGCCGGCGAAGTCTTGTTTTATCTGCCTATACCACTGTTTGTATTCATCATCGTCGATTTTTTCAGACCATAATTCGATTTGCACTTCGCATTTTGATTTCTGAACAGCCTCATTATTTTTCAAAAACCATTCCGTTGGTATATGGGGATCAGAGTATTTAGCAAATTCCGGAATAGAGTGCCTATAAAGATAGGAAGTGTCCATTATAGTTACTTTTTTGATTTTTCTAGCGGTCTCTTCATTGTTGATGGTATTTATAAGTTCTTCAAATCCTTCTCCAGTTTGACTTAAGCAGGCATAAGAAATTACCATCTTCAGATCCAAACTTCCATCTTTAGCTTGTTCCAAGAAATCCTGAGCATTTTTTGCCCATTTTACACATCGTTCTGTTGTCATTTTATTTACTCACTATCGTTATATGAGGTAATCATAACCTATAATTAAAATATATCAAACACCTTTCGAAAAATAAAAGCGCAATATGCAAGTTTTTTATGAGGTACATTGGAAAATTATTGATTTTTCTATCGTCTATATTTTCAATAAAATTACAGATTCTATAGGTGGGTTCGCAGGTACATCGAGCATCGGATAAAAATAACGGACCGCCAATTAAAACATATTTTTAGGTTCCTTATCACCCTCCGGATTAAATACAAATTTAATAATGGAAATTAAGCTTGGTGTCATGTTGGACATTTTTCACCGAGCACCAGCTTATCAAAAATGTCAAAAAAACGTTAACGAGCACAAAATTAACGGAAATTTTACAATTTTTTGTCACTACGGTAGTTGGTGGAGAATGTGCTCCGCACCGGCGGGAATGAGAAAACTTGAAAACGACGGGACGACGGGGGGTAAGTTTAGGTTTTGTTTTTTATGATATTTTCTTTTATTTTTTCTATGCCTTCTGCCATTCCAAGTATTTTCTTGGTAATTTACACGTAATCCATGAACGCGTGTTTAAGATTGTGGCGATCGCCCGGATTTTCTTCTTTAACTCGAAGAACTTTTTTGCTAAAAGATATTTCCATTAGCAACTCTAGTTCCTCTGATAATTCAATCTTTTTTTCCGTTTCAGGAACAATGTATTCAAAAATACGATCATACATTTCCAAAGAAAATTTTACCATCACATCTTGGTATTTATTATCAACAGTAGGTAGGAACGCCATCGGATCGCTGCCGTGCAAAAATACTGCCGTTTCATTAGTTCTTTCCTTCGCCGTGAATTCGCTGATTCTATTCGAATCTCCAACTATTGGAATGAAGTTAAACTCTACTTTTTCTTTTATTTTTTTGAAGTTTCCGATATCAAGTGCGTTGAAGAAATTTATGGTTTCGACGTTATTCGCTATAAAGAAACACTTCCTAAAGTAATCGGCTTCATCTGCCGTTAAGTTTCCAGAATGACATTCGGTAAAGGTTGCAAACGTATTGGGAATTTTTATTTTGAAGCCAACACGCTTACCTTCATTAACGCCGGAAACCGTTATGGCATAGTAATCTTTTTCAATTTTTATGGAAACAATCGGTATTTCTGCATAAAACCAAGTGCAATATTTGTTACCGGCTATGGTTTCCGGAAATTTTTTTCTGTCTGCAATTTTGTATCTTTTGTCTCCTATAATTCTGCTACTATTATTGTACACAGGCGAACTTATTTCGATATGTTCAACATCTGTAGGGAAATGCAGAAACATTGTGCTCAGTTTTTTTTTCGTGTAAATTTTATGGAAATATGAATCATCAGAGCAGAGGGACGTCATTATTGCGCTTTTTTTTCGTTCATCAAAAAATCTTGGAGCGATTACGCCTATTGCCAAAGGATAGGCGCTTCGATCATACCAATCCGTGTATGGTTTGGGAGAATTAGATCGGAGATCATCGCATCCGGTAGCCACTAGTCTTTCAATTAAGTCGGCAATATTTATTTTTGAAAGGCAGATGCACATTTGGGGATCTTCAAGAGCTCCATCTAAAACAAATGCCACCGCAGCAGAAAATATTTTGTTGTACAGATCGTTATATGCATCAAACTCAGAAGAGCAACATATTAAATGGTTCACATCTTTACGCGGCAATTCTACGGTTTTTTCTCGACTTCCCCAGGGAATAAATCCGAGCAGCTTTGTTTTTTCTCTTCTGACCAATGGGAATTGATTTAAATTTGTTACGAATATACTATTTCCCACCAGAGCATCGTGGTCCAATTTAATGCCGTGGTTCTGAAAAAGTTTAGATTCTTTAGAAATGACCGCGGGGACACAGCCGGCGTTTTTTAGTAGATCAAACTCGGGATGCAGTTTGAGATCCAATCCGTACCTACTAAAAAATTTGATAATCTGTTTTTCAAGATCAGGTTTATCCACGTGTTTTACATATACATTTAAATCATATGACATCAATTGTTTCTTTCTTTAATAGCGATTCAAAAATCAACCCAAACAATCTTTTCGGATTATACACATTTTCGCTGAAAAGACAATGTATCGTAAATACCTTACTACCCTACGGATTAAATAATAAAACTAAGCCCGGGTCGCGCAGGACATCTTCCACAAAATACCATTTTATCAAAAAATGTCAAATATAAGTGCATAAAAATTGCTTGACTTTTTGTTTTTATTGTGATATATTTTTTGTATAATCTGAATAGGTTAGATTTTTTAGTTAAGAGAGATAATATGACTACATCTTCTTATGGAACATTTGGGCGTGTTTTATTTTCAAAATTAATTTACTTTAATGCAAAGGCCGAAGTAACGTAAAGAAAAAACATTCTTTTGATATAATTATTTTAAAATGTCTTAAAAACATGAGAAAAATTATGAAAAAACATATATTAGTGGCTACTATAGCGCTTGCGGTGAGTATATCCTTTCCACTGGGAGCGGAGTTGAGCGAAAACTTTCGCCAAAAAGTAGATCAAGACTTGCCGCAGGGAATTGATTTGTCAAAAGGACGCAAACTGCTTCTCGATATTATTTTTGCGCAAAGATTCTTTGGAATTACTGAGTTTAAAAAGAGAGCAAAAAATCCTGGTCTGCCTTCGGAAGTCAACAGTAGCAGCATCGACGATTCCTCAAAAGATCCAACTACTCAGTTAGTAATTCATTTATTCCCGTCTGCTTCCACAGGAGACAATCCGCAAGGACAAGGAAGTATAGATCTGAAAGATGATTTACTGAATGCAGCTTTAGTTAGACATTTTTTTGAAATAGTACTTGAACTTACAGGTTTTATAGATTTGATAGAAAGCTACACTCTGAGTCAAGACCCTCAAGAAAAAACGAAAATTTTCACAAAATTAAAGGAAAAATACCCAGAATATGCTAAAACCAGCTATACTAAACTATCAGACAACACGCCAAACATAAACAAGATTATTCAAACAGCGTTTAGCGCATCTACGGCATCAACAAAAGCTCTGTCAGTAATGGAAAAAATAACAAAGAGAGCTGTTGACAGCAACAAACAAAGCAATATATCGCAAGATGTGAAAAACAGAATACGAGCTATTTGTAAAGATATATACGCATCTATCAGACAAGAGAAACGTGTTATTTCATTAGTAGTGGACATAGCTAAATCGCCAAATATACTGATGTATCCTACTGGCTATACGAGCGATATAATTAGCGCGTTTGCCTGTAAAATACTTAATGACGATGAGGCAGTGCAAAAAGAATTGACAACACCTACGTCGGAAGTTGCAAAAAAGAAGATAAATGAGGGTAATGCTATTTCTGAAGAAAACATTCCTGTTCCATTTGCGGAGGGAAAGCCTATAAGTAACTCTAAAATAAAAGTGACGATACAAGATCAAGAAATAGAAATTTCTGATTGCGTCGAAACAATGATCAGACAGCTATTAGCTATCGCCTGTAGTAACTCAAAAAAACATTATCAACAGATTGATACTTCTAAATTTTTCCCGGGCAAACTGAAAACATTTCTCGAAAGCAAAATCAATGAAAAACCAGTTACACCTTGGAGGATGGCAAATGATAGTTCTGATGAATTTAGAAAAAAATGGGCAATAGTATGTAGCGGGTTTACAAAAGAAGCTAGTTACCGAAGGATTTCGGTTGGATTAATTGCGGATTTGGATAACATTGTTTACGTTCTTTGGCGCTTAGCAAGGGAGGCCTTTCCTTCTATGAAAATCAATGGTAAAAATCTACCAGATGAAACCCCTAAATCTGAGTACTCCGAAGGAAAAAGCGATAGTCAAAAGTTTGACGATATCATAACGTTATTATTTTACATACAGCGTCAAATATTTGGCACTGATTCAATGTTCATAGTGAATACCCCCACTAATTTTGCTACTTTTCAGGTATCATCAAAATCTGGAAACGTACTCATAAAATGTGAAATTCAAAAAAACACACATACTTTTATAACAGAAGTAAAGAACATAAGGCCAAGACCCCCTTCTATGGATAAACAGGTAACCAATAATTGGGATGAATTTCCTATTCTTCAATATTATTACGACGTTCAGCACAGTGAGAATGAAGAAAAAGCTAATAATGCACTCGATAAACTCGATGCATTAGGCTTATGCTTCGCTACTAATAAAAGCCTCCTGTTGAATAATAATATAAAAGAGGAAATAAAGAAGCGAATCTCAAAAAAGTGGAACCGCACCAGCTAGAAAAGGCTTGATATAGCGCAATTGCAATCACCAAGTTGTATCAAGAAAAGGTAGGAAAAGTCATGTGAAGAAATTAATCTCGGATTGCTGCGAAACCAGGAGATTAACATGCCCAAAAGAAGGTATCTTCACATGACCTGCTAGAAACGCAGCAAGAAAAAGCCATTGTGCAACGATCTCAAATATCAACCACCTCGAAAGTTTAACACAAATCTCAATGCTTTGCTAAACTCAGATAATCTCTTTACGCAACAGTCTCCAAAATATAATAAATTTAGCCTTATATTTTTCGAAAAAAATCGGCAATTTTATTGACTTTTTGTGGTTTTTGTTGTACAGTTGTAGCGTAACCAAGTTTAAAAGGAGGAAATAAGCATGAAAAAAATGATTGGCTGCATATCAGTCGTTCTAGTCGCGTTGTTTGGATTGTCAGACGTAAATTGCGCGACTGAAGAGGAGGCTTCATCACAAGAAACTAAAGTTGATCCAGTCCAGAGTGCCAGGCAAATTATGTCAGCAGCTTTAACAGCGGCAAAAAAGAAAGTTTTAGATAACGCTCCCAATGGGCCAGAAAAAAATATTGTGAAAAAAACCCTGGAAAACAGCGATATTTACTGTAGAGCATATAATTTATTAATGGAAAATATTTTTGATTTCTATGCTCTCTGCCTTTCGGTAGTAGAAACTTCTAGAGATGAAAAGAATCAACAAAAAGTGAAAAAAATTCTCGATGCGCTGACAAAAGGTTTAACACCGCAAGAACGAGAACTGCTACAAAATAGGTGTGTAGACAGATCCTGTTCGCCAGAATCACTTGCGCCATCGAGAACTTTAATCCCAGGAGTGCCGCCACCGCTACCGGATGACGAGGCACTACCGCCGCTACCGCCGCCGCCGCTACCGGATGACGAGGCACTACCGCCGCTACCGCCGCCGCCGCTACCGAATTACGAGGCACCACTACCGCCGCTACCGCTACCGAATGACGAGGCACTACCGCCGCTACCGCCGCCACCGAATGACACTACTGCAAAATCATTGGAGAACGTCGCTGAGAACGCCGCCACAAGGGTGACATCACGGGCCACTGAGAGCGCCGCCGCAAGGATGGCATCACCACGGGCCAGAGGGCTGATGATGAGGTAATAATTATGCCGCCCCAGGCGGAAAAACTGGATCCTCGCTGCGTTTACAAGGATGCGGAAAAGTATGGGATGACGTGAGAGCGGTCCGTTGCTCAGATCCTCATGTACAGGCAATACACTGCCTGTACAAGGGGATCTAATACCAAATCCAGAAATCGAATGATCAGCACCAGACGGTAATGCGCTCTTATGCAACACTTCTAAAGAACTGGCTGATCAATTTATTCTTGAATTTGGTATAATACCAACATTAAATTTACCAATTGTTTTTTTGTAAACGCTGATCAACAGCACCGCGTTACTCGATTTGGGAGAATCAATATCTGAACTTGGTATAAGCAACGGATTTGACGAGGTCGATGGCGAGAAAAAGCCCTGAGGCAACGGTCTTTCACCAACTTTGATTGCCCCCGCCAACAGCGGCATAACTCATTGTAAGGTCAACGAATTTTTCATATTTTGCCGCACTTATGGGCAATCCCTCCCCATTTATGCAACGACCTTTAGATATAGAGGAAAATTAGAGCAATACTTTACGCTATCGCTAATGCCCGTTCCACAACCGTCGACAGTTTTTTTCTCTGGTCTTTCTTTTGAAAATTTTTTGGTCTCCGCCCATATTTTTTTAGAGGTGCCTGATTTTTTTATAAGTACCTATATGTGGATCAAATTTTCGAATAAATTCCTCTATTTTAGGAGCCACATACGCTCTCCATTTGCTACCGGAAAAAACTCCGTAATGACCTACCCCTGGCTGCAAATAATGCTCCCGCATGTCGGAGGGAATGCGATTACACATTGCGTGGGCGGCAAAAGTTTGTCCCGGCGCCGAAATATCGTCTTTTTCGCCCTCGATGGTCAGCAGAGCGCATCTCCTGATGGCAGATGGATTTATGCTCCCTCCCCTATATTTCATTATTTTTCGCGGCAGCTCATAGGTTTGAAAAATTTTTTCAACCGTCTGAATATAATAGGCGTCGTCCATGTCCAAAACCGACAAATATTCATCATAGAATGTCACGTGTTTTTCGATACCTGCTCTATTATTACGGATTTTGTCCTCCAGATACTGGATATGAGCACGATAGTGGGCGTCCGGATTCATATTTATGAAAGCCGTCAACTGCACAAATCCCGGATACACTCGGCGACCGACTCCTGCGTGTCCTTCCGGCACAATCGTGAGAAAATTCTTCTCAAACCATTCCAGAGAATGACTCTCCGCCAAGTGATTCACCTGCGTTTTTTTCACTCGCGGATCGATGGGGCCTCCCATGGGAACAATGGTGGCCGGCATGCAGGAATCGTTGGATTCATCCAGCACCGCCGCCAGAGCTATAACCTGCACCGCAGGCTGACAAACCGCCAATATATGCGAACCGGCCCCTATGTAATGAACAAAATCAATTAAATATGATAAATATGTGTCCAGATCAAAACTACCTGCGGACAATGGCACATCCCTCGCTGTTTTCCAATCGGTGATATAAACATCGTGGCGAGGAGCCATTCGTTTTACGGTATCCCGCAATAAAGTAGCAAAATGTCCGGAAACCGGCGCAATTATGAGTACTTTCGGCTCTTCGCCCTGATTCTCTTTGGTAAAATGAACAAGATCACCAAAGGGTTTTTTCATAACCGTAGTCTGATATAATTTGACTTTTTGACCATCCACATCAACAAAATCGATGTTAAATTCAGGCTTTTTCACGTAGCGGGTCGAGCGCTCGTATATGTCCGCAAGCCCCTCCGCAAAGCGAAGAACTCCCGAACTCGCAGTACGTGGATTCGCCTGCAGCGATGATCTTACGCTATGCGCAAATTTGCGCATCGGCATCTGCAAATAAGACATCCCATCGAAAAATTCATACATTTGACTGTTGTTAGCATACATTTTGTTTCCAATTTCCCTGCTTTTTATAAATTGTATTTCACAAAAGTTAAGAAAGTTATAATTTTCGCAAAAAAATACAAAAAAATACAAAAAAAAATGACAATAAAAAAAATGTTTGCTAGTGGCCGCCATCCAAATTTGAGACAGTTGCCTAATGAGATTTTTTAGCTCACCATTTTAATTATGTTTTCGAACTCGTCTATCTGCAGACTAGCTCCGCCCACCAGCACTCCATCAACGCCTTTGATACCCATAATTTCTCCGGCGTTTTTAGCATTGACGGATCCGCCGTACAGTAGCGCAGATCTTGGCAGCTTCTCTTTTAGGAAACTCACGACGGCTCCAAGCTCACTTGCGGACGGAACAATTCCCGTACCAATGCTCCAAACGGGTTCGTAGGCGAAAATTGTGTCGTTTTGATCACAATGCCCAACATAATTTTTTAGCTGATGCCCCAGGACGTCCTTCCAATTGCCGCGCTCCTCCAATTTTTCTCCGACGCAGATAATAGGCTGCAGCGATTGTTTAACAGCGGCCCTCCATTTTTGGCATATCATTTCGTCCGATTCGTGGAAGATGGCTCTTCGCTCGGAGTGTCCCAACAAGACATAGCCGCATCCCAATTCTTTCAGTAATTTCGGACTGTTCTCTCCGGTGAATGCGCCGGATTCCTCATAAAAACAATTTTGTGCTCCGATGAAATGCTTGAAATTCTCAAAATTCCCCAGCAACGCCGCCGGAGGACACACAATTATCTTGGAAATAGCCTCAATTTCATTTAGACGATGCACAAATTGCTTCACCAAAAACACATTTCCATTCATTTTCCAGTTTGCTACCACAATACTCATTATAAAAACTTTCTATTTAGACTTGCTCAGCGCAACAACAGCTAATAATATAGCAACATATGCACATACGCTATTATAAGGACAGATTATGTTAGAATTTATTCGAAAATATTCCGGATCTCCACTAATAAAATTTTTTTTGGGAATTCTGGCTTTTACCTTTGTTTTTTGCTTCGGTATCATGGATATCATTAGAAAATATACCGGAAAAGATTATCTGGTTAAAATCGGAAACGTTAGAATAACACCGACGCTGTTTCGGATAGAAAAAGCTAAAAGAATCCATATGATGCGCAATACCCAAAAAAACATTGATGAAAAAGAGGAGACTACCAACCTACTAAGTAGTATCATTAGTGAAAACGTGGTTAATCTCGCAGCATCCGACTTCGGATTCATAGTTTCAGACGACTCCATCAAAACCTACATAAGCGGTATGCATATGTTTCGGGATGACAAGGGATATTTCCGCAAAGACCTGCTCCGATCATTTCTGCAAACGGTTGGTATTTCTGAAAATATGTTCATCGAGCTTTCCCGTAAAGACATAAAAAGCCTACTCATTAGATTCCCATTTGTGTATATTTCCACTATAAATGAGCAGGATTACTACACCAAAGCCATGATGGAAAAAAGAAATATAGTAATAGCAAGATTGAGACCTCGATCATTTATTATCAGGGAGAATCCGTCCCGGGAGCAGTTGGAGGAGTTTTATGCGGAAAATCCAGATCTATTTTCCGCCGAAGAGCGGAGGTCATTTCGCATTCTTGAGCTGAAAGAATCGAGTTTGGAAAAAAAAGTTAATGTTTCCGAAGATGAAAAAAAAGATTACTATGAAATGTATGCCGATAAGGATTCCAAAAGCTACGAGGAATCTGCCCAGGAAATCGAAGATGAATTGCGGCAGGAAAAGCTGCAAAAGTTAACAGATCAGGTAATACGAGATCTGGAAGATACCATCACCGGCGGCGCTGGCATCGACGAGGTCGCCGAGAAATTCAATCTGAAGATTATAACCGTAAAAAATGTCGATATGTTCAATAAAGACGAGAAGGGCGCAGAAGTATCACCGCCGAAATACGGCTCCGATGCCGCCGCCGTCGCATTTTCCACCGACGACGGTACCGATAGCGCTGTATCCGAGAGCATAGGCGACGACGGTAAAAAAGTATTTTGGCTCGTACACGTCGATGAAATAATCCCAAAACATGTGGAAGAATTTGCCAAAATCTCCGAAAAAGTTGAGGAAGAATGGACCCTGCGAAAACAAAAGGAAATGGCCAAAGAAACGGCGTTAGCTTTTGTGGAACAAGCCAAATCTGGCGTTAAGCTGTCGCAGGTTGTTTCCCAAAAAGGATACGCCACCATAGTCACACCTCTATTTGATCGAGACGGAAAGATCGCCAACGAAAAAAACGATTTCAAATTTCCCAATGTGATATCAGCGCTATATGGAGAAGTTTTTCAGCAGCTGAAAAATGACGTTGGTTACACAGAAATCGACGATTCCTTTGTGGTATATCAGGTGAACGACATCGTTTATCCTGACGTGATCGATCAAGATAGCGAAGATAAATACCTGGGGGCTCTGATCCGGGAGTTCGCAGACGATATGTACCAGCAATTGGTTGGATATTTGTCGAAGGAAAAATATGAAGTGAAAGTAAATTATGAAATGCTGAACGAATCCCAGGAAAACATTAGTCTGGACCAGCTGGCCGACTTTTTTTAGAAAAAAGACAGCGCTATGGCAATCCAGATTTTTTTCTGCGGAATTCTGGATTGCGTTTTTGCAACGATCTCGGAGAGCTACGATTTTGTCCTGAAAGTCTGCTATTTTTTTAGAAAACGAGTAGGAGAGACTGTTGCATCTCTGCTGTTGATGTTTCTGAATTTTGTATATAGAATAGTTATTATTAAGTAAGTTGGATTATAGATTTATGGCAGGTAGTGTAAATAAAGTTATTTTAATTGGTAACATAGGTAAGGATCCGGAAGTCAGAAGCGCCCAGGATGGATCTAAAGTCGTGAGTTTTTCTTTGGCGACGTCGGAGTCATGGAAGGATAAAGTCACGGGAGAAAGGAAAGACAAGGTTGAGTGGCATAGAATTGTAGTATTCAATCCTAATCTTTGTGAGGTATGTGAGAAGTATCTGCACAAGGGATCCAGGGTGTACGTGGAAGGCCAGCTGCAAACGCGTCGGTGGCAGGATCAGACGGGGTCCGAGAAGTACACGACGGAGGTTGTTCTTTCAAGATTCAGAGGAGAGTTGACAATGCTGGATTCCAAAAGCGAGGGAGTCGGTACATCGGCATCTGTTTTAGAAGATAGAACTTCGTCTCCAGTTATAGAAGATGATATTCCGTTTTAGGGCCGTGATACGGTGTCTTTAGCAAGTATTAGGTGTTTTAACTCGGAGATTTTTAGTGGATTCCAAAAAGGATGATATAATATCTGTGTCTCTTGAAGAAGAAATGCAGAAGTCGTATCTGGACTACGCCATGAGCGTCATTGTGTCCAGAGCTTTGCCCGACGTCAGAGACGGCCTGAAGCCGGTGCATCGGCGTATCATATATAGCATGGTGGAGAGCGGCTACGACTACAACAAGCCGTTTCGCAAATCCGCTCGCATTGTGGGTGACGTTATTGGTAAATATCATCCGCATGGAAACGATGCCATATACGAAGCGATGGTGCGCATGGCTCAGCCATTTTCCATGCGGGAAATGCTGGTCAATGGACAGGGAAACTTTGGATCCATAGATGGTGATCCAGCTGCCGCCATGCGCTATACGGAGGCGCGTCTGGCGAAAATTGCTCATACGCTGACGGAGGATCTCTACAGCGATACCGTTGACTTCCAGCCAAACTATGATGAATCTCTGCAGGAACCAAAATTGCTGCCGGCTCGTTTTCCGAACTTGCTTGTGAACGGAGCCGGAGGCATTGCCGTTGGCATGGCGACCAATATCCCTACCCACAATCTCGCCGAAGTCGTAGATGCCTGCGTGATGCTCATAGATAGTCCAGATGCCACTCTGGAAAATTTGGTACCGGTTGTGCAGGGACCTGATTTCCCAACCGGTGGGATCATAATTGGTCGTGGTGGCATACTTGCGGCCTTCAAAACCGGTCGCGGATCCATTATGATGCGCGCCAGAACGAAGTTCGAAACCATTCGCAAAGACAGGCAAGCCATCATCATCACCGAAGTTCCGTACCAGGTGAACAAAGCAAAACTGCTGGAAAAAATCGCCAGTCTTGTGAATGAAAAAGTGATCGATGGCATTTCGGATCTGCGGGACGAGTCCGACAGAGACGGCATCCGCATGGTCATAGAATTGAAAAAAGACGCCAACGGCGATGTAGTGCTGAATCAACTGTTCCGACACACGGTTCTACAAACATCATTTGGCGTAAATATGTTGGCGCTTCATAACGGTCGTCCTAAATTGATGAATCTAATGGAAGTGCTGAAGGCGTTCATCGAGTTCCGGGAAGAAGTTGTGGTGCGTCGTACCCGTTTTGACCTAAACAAAGCCCGTGATCGCGCACATATTTTGATCGGTCTCGCCATTGCTGTTGCCAATATAGACGAGGTCATTCGGATTATTAGATCCAGCGACGACCCGGCCTCCGCCAAAAAAACATTGCTGAAAATCGACTGGAACGCCGAAGACGTGGAACCGCTAATTCGTCTCGTGGACGATCCCGCAAGCGTGTATGCGAATGGAAAATGTCGCCTAACAGACCCTCAGGCACAGGCAATTCTCGATTTGAGACTCCATCGATTAACCGGACTCGAAAGAACAAAAATTTCCGACGAATTATCCCTACTATCCAAAAAAATAAACGAGCTCCTGAGCATTTTGGGATCTAAAGAAAAAGTATACCAAATTATTCGCCAGGAACTCGTAAAAATAAAAGAAGAATTTGCCAATCCGCGCCGTACCTCCATTGAAGATACAGAATTAGACCTGGAAGACGAGGATTTTATCCAAAAAGAAGACATGGTGGTTACTATTAGTAATAGCGGCTACGTAAAACGAGTACCGCTGAGTACCTATCGGGCCCAAAAACGCGGTGGCAAAGGTCGTACCGGCATGACCACCAAAGAGGAAGATTTCGTCCATGACCTTTTTGTGGCCAATACCCATACGCCGGTATTGTTTTTTTCCACCATTGGCATCGTCTACCAGATGAAGGTCTATAAAATTCCGCTATCTACTCCGCAATCCCGCGGCAAGGCGCTGATAAACGTGCTGCCCATCAAGAATGACGAGTCTCTGTCCACGGTTATGGCGCTGCCAAGCGACGAAAGCTCCTGGGAATCCTATGATATAGTTTTTGCCACCTCCCACGGCACCGTTCGGCGTAATAAATTGAGCGATTTCATCAATATAAAACCAAGCGGCAAAATCGCCATGAAACTGGAAAATGGAGAGAAACTCATCTCCGTAGCCATTTGCCGAGAAAATATGGACATCCTGATATCGTCCAAATTCGGAAAATGCGTAAGATTCCCCGTGAGTGGCATACGTGTATACAATAGCAGAGCCTCTACCGGCGTGCGCGCCATGAAATTACTCGGCGATGACGAAGTAATATCCATGTCCATTCTGAACAACGGCACCTCAACCGCAGAAGAACGCGAAGAGTACATAAGATACTCCAATTGGCTTCGCCGCAGCAGCGAAGAAATAATTCAGGACCAGATCATGGAGCCTCCGGCCAAATACGACGAAATGAGAGAGGTCGAACAGATGCTCATCACCATTACGGAAAAAGGAATGGCCAAACGCACTTCTTCCTTCGAATACAGAACCAGCGCCAGAGGAGTTCAGGGAGTAAAAAACATCGACATGAGCTCACGAACCGGAAACGTCGTGGCCGTGTTCCCGGTATGCGAAAACGATGAAGTAATGCTGATGACCAACAGCGGTAAACTAATCCGCTGCCCCGTAGATGACATTCGCGTAACCGGACGCCCCACCCAGGGAGTTATTTTATTCCGCGTCGAGAATGATGAAAAAGTAGTCTCCGCCATTAGATTGCCGGATGAATCCTAGCGGGAAGGAAGGAATTATTCGAAAATTTAATCCTCACTTTATCCTACGCAACGACGGACGGCAAGATCTCGAAGGAAACCTGTTTTTAAAATTCGAATTTTTGTGTTATTTTTCTGCTTTCATGTAATTTAGCGTTTGAATTTTAGGTTATACTGTAATAACGTATAGCAAGCTAGAGCTAATTTATGGGACGTTGGGGAGCTCGAGAGAAACTAAAAAAAGGGGTGTAGCTCAATTAGGTTAGAGTGGCGGTCTCCAAAACCGCAGGTTGTGGGTTCGATTCCCTCCGCCCCTGCCAATGGTTTTTTTTAAAAATTAGAAGAGGTTTATTTAATGATTAGTCCTGCAGAATTTGTGAGTCAGGTCAGAAGGGAACTACAGAAGGTCACCTGGCCAACAAAAAACGAGACTTTCGGCATGACCGCCGCGGTTGTAGTAATGATTGTTTGCGCAATGATCTATTTTTCCGCCGCCGATGCTGTGATTTACTATACTATAAATAAGCTGTTAGGTTTGTAGGAGTCGTGTTTTGAAGTGGTATATCGTCAATGTATACTCCGGATTTGAGCGTAGAGTTCTGGAGTCCATATACGACCAGGCTAACAGAAGCAAGTTATCATCCATGTTCGGGGAGATATTAATTCCCACCGAAGAGGTAACGGAAATAAAAAAAGGCGAGAAAGTAAAGACCGAAAGGAAATTTTTTCCCGGTTATATTCTTGTGCAAATGATTCTTACGGATGAGACTTGGCATTTGGTCAGGTCGATTCCGAAGGTTTCTGGATTTCTCGGCTCCAGGGGAAAACCAACGCCTATTTCCGAAGCCGAGGTGGAAAAAATCGTTCGGCGGATTGAGGATAGCGCAAGTTCGACTGTTAGTGCCGTCAGCTACGAAATTGGAGATGCTGTTACCGTTTGCGATGGCCCTTTTGCGTCGTTTCAGGGAGTCATTGAGGACGTGGAGCGGGAAAAAGAGCGCGTCAAAGTTTCCGTCTCCATATTTGGTAGGCCAACAAATGTGGATCTTAGTTTTTCACAAATTGAAAAAATTTCATAAAGCTGCATTTATGGCTTGAAGCTTTTGTTTATAGATGATATAAAGGCATCGAAAATGAGGAATTATAACAAATGAGAACTTTCTCTCTTAAGGCAGGGCAGATCAAAAAGAATTGGATTCTAGTGGATGCCAAAGATTTAATACTGGGTAGATTATCCGCTGTCGTGGCGAGTTATCTGCGGGGGAAGCACAAGCCGGAGTTTACTCCCAGCATGGATTGCGGCGACTTCGTGATCATCATTAATGCCGATAAAATAAAAGTAACCGGCAATAAGCTGGAGGATAGTGTGTTCTATTGGCATACGGGCTATCCGGGCGGAATCAAGCAGAGAACCATGAAGGAATGCCTAAATGGCAGATTTCCCCAGAGAGTTATTAGCAAATCCGTAGAGCGTATGCTGCCCAAAGGACCTCTGGGACGCAAAATGCTGAAAAATCTTAAAATATATAGTGGTGAAAGCCATCCGCACGAGGCTCAACAGCCAAAAATACTGGATGTGGCCTCCATGAATTCGAAAAATGTGAAAAGAGGTTAAAAATGCAATCTACGTTTGAGGATCTGAAACCGTTGAAAAAAAAAGATGTACCTTCCTCGGAGATGACAACAAAAAAAATCGATGCCCTGGGGAGAACCTACGGCACCGGTCGTCGTAAAGAATCCGTGGCTCGAGTTTGGATTAGACCGGGTAATGGCGCCATTGTGGTAAATGGGAAGCGCGCTCCGGATTATTTCGCTCGATCTGTGTTGCAGGCACTGGTGCAGCAGCCGCTGTCCGTTGTCAATCGCATCGGATGCTACGACATATTCTGCACCGTAAAGGGAGGCGGGTTGTCCGGTCAGGCAGGAGCAGTACGTCATGGCATTAGTCGCGCACTGGTGGACTACGAGCCGGATCTCAGATCCGCGCTGAAAAACGCTGGCATGCTGACCCGAGACAGTCGTACGGTAGAACGAAAAAAATATGGACTCATGAAGGCAAGGCGCAGTTTCCAATTTTCCAAGAGATAATACAGTTCTAGCTGCCGTAGCTTTTTGCGATCTTAACAATGGATGGTTTCAGATGATAAGCGTCAAGTTGCCGCCTCAGTCTTCCATAGTAGCGGTCATGACAAAATCGGTGGTGAAGGCTTCGCGGTGGCTGTTGCGAGATTTCGCAGAACTGGAAAATCTCCAGGTGTCCGTAAAAAGCAATAAGGCATTTGTCACCAGCGCAGATTTAAAAGCAGATAGAATACTCCGGGAAGAATTATTGCACGCCAGACCAACATACTCACTGATATCAGAAGAAGCTGTAGAAATTGTCGGAGATGATCCCTCTCATCGCTGGATAGTAGATCCGCTGGACGGCACCGTAAATTATATGCACGGTTTTCCCCATTGGGCGATTTCCGTCGCACTGGAAAAAAACGAAGAAATCGTTGCCGCCGTTACCTATGATCCGGTAAAAAATGAAACGTTCTGGGCCGAAAAAGGATGCGGTGCCTACATAAATGATAAAAAAATACGCGTATCTAGGAAATGTACACCATCGGATCTGCTTATTTCCGTTGGCTCGCTGACTCCTATCCAGGAGGATCGTCTCTATAGTATGTCGAATAGTCTGAGAAGAACCGGTTCCATGACCCTGGACATGGCTTACATCGCCGCCGGTCGCATGGACCTACTGCTGTCCTCCATTCGCCCTAATAAATGGGACGTGGCTGCGGGAATGCTGCTGGTGCGCGAAGCCGGCGGTATGGTGGCAACTAAAAATGGAGAAAGTACAACCAACTACGAAAAAATCGCCATTGTCGGAAATGTCGATATTGTGCCAACGGCATCAAAAATATGTTTTTCGTAGAAATGCTAAAAATTGTTGCTAAAAAATATTTTTTGCAGGAACCATAAAACTAAAGTTAAAAAACGACCTTGGGCTATTAGAGAGACTGTTGCTTCTGGTTCAATTCTTGCTGAAATTCGCGTTTTCCAAAAAAATTTGGATATCACCGCGCTTCTGATGGTCATAAAATCAAGAATCGTGTACAATAATCCCAAATATACGTATATGTGGTGTTAATTTATTCTGGGATTCTTGTGTTTTGATTACTTCGGCAGAGTTAATAAATTTAGTAAAAGCCTACGACCCTGAAGCCAACATTGACATGCTTCGGAAGTCGTACATTTTCGCAATGGAAGCTCATGGCAATCAGAAAAGAGCGTCCGGATCTCCATATTTTTATCATCCGGCGGAGGTGGCGCGTCTATTGGCGGATTTGCGCCTGGATGTGCCGTCCATAGTTACCGGATTGCTCCACGATGTGCTGGAAGACACCAGTGTAACCTTCGAAGAACTGGAGGAAATTTTCGGATCTGAGGTAGCGTTTCTCGTCGAAGGCGTTACCAAGCTGTCCAAGGTAAATTATTCCTCTTCCAAAGCGCATCAGGCGGAAAACTTTCGTAAGTTTCTGTTGGCTACATCCCAAGACATAAGAGTGCTCATTGTAAAATTGGTGGATCGTCTGCACAATATGAGAACCATAAACTACATTGCCTCCATAGAAAAAAGAAAAAGAATTGCACTGGAGACCATTGAAATTTATGCGCCACTGGCCGAGAGAATCGGCATGAGCGTCATCAAAGACGAAATAGAAGATATTGCGTTCTATCACTTACATCCGAACGAATATAGAGCTATTTCCGTCAAGCTCGAGCAAATAAGAAGCAAAGACGATAATTTCGTCCAAAACACCGTAGCAGATCTCACTCGCGTTCTGAAGGAAGCTAACATCGACGCCACCGTGAGCGGACGAGAAAAAAAAGCCTATTCCATTTGGAAAAAAATGCAGCGAAGAAACGTTTCCCTGGAACAAATCAATGACATAATCGCTTTTCGGGTGATCGTAAAAACAGTGGAACAGTGTTATCTGTCTCTCGGTGTGATCCATACACATTTCCAGATTATGCCCGGACGCTTCAAAGACTACATAAGCATTCCGAAATTGAATAACTATCGATCGCTGCATACCACCGTCATTGGACCGCTAAAACAGGGCATAGAAATCCAAATTCGCACCGAAGAAATGCACCGAATTGCGGACGAAGGCATTGCCGCCCACTGGTCTTACAAAGATGGCAACATTATTCCCAACGGAGACGATCCTAAAAAATATAATTGGGTCAAAAGCTTGCTCACCATTTTGCAAAATTCCGGAACTCCGGAAGAAATCATGGATCACTCAAAATTGGAAATGTTCGACAATGAAGTATTCTGCTTTACACCGGCAGGAGACCTCATTACTCTTCCGCGGGGCGCGACGGTCGTTGATTTTGCCTATGAAATCCATACGTCCATAGGAAACACCTGCATAGGAGTACGCGTAAATGGAAAAATGGTTCCACTCAAAACCGTGCTGCGAAATGGAGATCAGGTAGACATTATTACATCGCCGTATCAGCATCCGGAAAGCTCCTGGGAAAGGTTTGTCGTTACCGGAAAAGCGAAATCCTGCATTCGAAAATTCATAAAATCTCAGGAAAAAGCAGAATTTATGAATCTCGGACTACAGTTGGTGCAAAATGTATTTTCCTCCTCCCAAATTTCTTTTTCCGAGCAGTTGATCGATTACAAAAGTTTTTCCTGCAGTACCATTGGAAAGTTCTACTACAACGTTGGCAGAGGGATTATATCACTGAACAACGTCAGAACTATGATTTCCAATGGAGAAAGCAATAAAGCACTGACGGAGGAAAACATTTGCCTCATGGATTTCAGTCCGGGCATAGCCGTTCATTTTGCCGAATGTTGCCATCCAATACTAGGAGACAAAATAATCGGAGTTCTAGTCCCCCAGAAGGGAGTTGTGGTGCACATAACCAGCTGTGATCACCTGAAAAAAGGCAAAAACATCTTCGTCAGAACCAAATGGAACAAAGACGACGAAAGTGAGGCTACTTTTATTGCGAGATTGCGCATCGTAATCATAAACAAAACCGAGAGTTTTGCGATCATCACCAACGCCATCAGTTCCAGCGGAGCCAGCATCACCAACATAAAAGTAGAGCATCGCTCTGTAGATTTCTTTGACCTGCTGGTGGATGTGCGTGTAAATGACATGATACATCTGGGAGAAGCGCAAGCGGCATTGAGAACCTGCGCCAATGTACGATCTGTCCGCCGCCTCTAGATGTATGGTCCCATAATATCTGGGATAGATGCCTCCTAAGCCGACCATCCTTGTTAGCTTGCATTCCTTGCCTAGATGCGCTAAAAGGAATTTTATCTGGGGATCGGTGGTCTGGTTATTTTTTTCTGGAATCTGAGATGGCGCGTCCGAGAGGATTCGAACCTCCGACCTTCTCCTCCGGAGGGAGACGCTCTATCCAACTGAGCTACGGACGCAACTGCTTTTGCGCTTTTATGAAGATCGCTACATCAAGGATGCCCTCAAGAGCTCTCCTCCCAGGATGTGCACGTGAAAATGAGGCACTTCCTGCCGAGAATCTTTTCCAATATTGCTAATTACTCTATAGCCGCTCTTATCAATCTCCAATAACGCCGCTACTTTTGCAACGGTATCAAAAAAAGAACTAACCTCTTCCGCTAAAGCCTTGGACACGAAATCATGAAAATCCACATATAGTGCTTTGGGAATAACAAGAACATGTACTCTACACACAGGCTTTATATCATAAAAAGCAAGAGTTCGATCATCTTCGTACACTTTTTTTGCCGGAATCTCATTCTGAATAATTTTATAAAAAATGTTATTTTTATTGTACAAAATGCCTACTCCCCTAATACACGCAGAGCCTAAAGACCGTGGCCCAGGATCTTCATGTGGCCGGATCCCAGGTGGGCGCCATATATGCCAACCACGATCAGCACAGTGACAGCTCCCTTTCTAAAAATAGGCCACCGAGATTGCATTGCTCACGAATCCCCACGCCCTGTGCTACATAGTTTATTAAATATGAAAACACAAATCAACAAAAAACTGATATTTAAACAAGCAATGCCTTGCAAAGATGATATAAACTTTTAGAAACTGCGTATATGAAAATTAGCTTATTTTTGAGGAGTAGTCCCCATGATCTCGTATTGGGCATTATTGAGACTGTTGCCTAATGGCTGCCTAATGGCTTTTTCTCGCCATCGACTTGGTCAAATCCGTTGCTCAGATCCTCATGTACAGGCAGTACACTGCGGTCTTGTGCTAAGTTTTTCCTCGTTCTTGCAAGAAAAATCTCATTAGGTAACAGTCTCTTATTTCGGGAAAGAGTGTCTCCTGTCGCAAGGATTAAATTAAGCACCAAAGGCTAAATTTTCGCCCAAATGCAGAAATACCCTCCCAAAACAGTAGAGCTTTATAAAAATATAGACAAAAAATTACCGCGTTCGGATTATTTTTCATAAAAACAGCTTTGCGACTATTGTATGGCATGATTATTTTGCGTAACATATAATTTTGATATGATAGTAAAGAGGGAGCTGTCAAAAGAATAAAGAACTTTTCGCGATACTGGAAGAAATTGAATAATTATTGCAGTTGACAGTCCCACAAGCAGCTAGGAGGAATAATATGAGTGAAGCAAAAAAGAAATGTAACTATCTGCCGTTTGTTATGTGGATGATTTTGTTGATGTTTTTCGTATATCAATTCATTGCCAGATCATCTTTTCCCACGGTGCTAACAGAAGAATATATGAAATATTTTAGTTTGGATGCCAAAGGAGTGGGTGCATTAGTAAGCTGCTACTATCTTGTGTATACATTCGTCCAAATTCCAGTGGGGATAATTGTAGATCGATATAGTATTAGGCTTATAGCTGCAGTGGCGGCTTCATTGTGTGCGGCCGGTGTAATGATATTTGTGGCCACCCAATACTGCTATGTTGCAGGTTTTGGTCAGATGTTGGTGGGATTGGGATCGGCGTTTGCATTTATTGCAGTACTGAAAACGATATCCAACTGGTTTCCTCCGGAGAAAAAGGCGGTATTCATATCCTACACCATATCCATTGGGTCTTTGGGACCGGTTATTTTCAGTCCCGTTGTGGCGAAAATTGTAGAAAAATTCGACTGGAGACATATCATGATGATTTTCTCGCTGTTGGGTTTTGTCGTTGCCGCCATTATTTGGATAGTGGTGAGAGATAAGCAAAGTACCGAAACAACTGCGGTACCGGAGGAACATATTCCTCTGGCGAAAGCTCTGAAAATACTATTAGGTTCTCCCCAAATATGGGTTTTATCGTTTTTCATTATGATGCAATATGCGCCATTGAGTGCGCTAGCGGATCTGTGGGGCACTTCCTTCATAAAAAAACTGTACTCCATTGATGGAGCCACAGCGTCTTCGGCAAACAGCATGATGTATTTGGGATTGGCCGTTGGCAGTCCGTTTTTTGCGCATCTTGCCGTAAGAATGAACAGCTATAAAAATCCCATGATCCTTGGAATTATTCTTAGCGCAGCAGTTTTCTCGATAGTACAGTTTGTCCATGTGCCACTTCAGGCGATGTTTGTGCTTATTTTCATGATTGGATTTTCATGTGGTGCCATGCTGCAGTATGCTTTAGCTACGGTTGGATTCCCGAAAGCAATGCTGGCTACGGTATCTGGTTTTATTAACATGAGCAGCATGGTAAGTGGAGTCATTTTGATGCCGTCTATTGGCTGGCTGATAGATCTATCCTGGGATGGAAAAATACTGGACGGAATCAAGATCTATAGCGTAACGGACTATAGAGTCGGATTCATAGCGGTGCTGGTAGCTCTTTTAATGGGAGTTGTACTATCATTCTTTGTAAAGGATAAATCTCCGACAACCGATTGATATCAGTGAGTTTCACAAGAACGAAATTGAATGCTGCCGGAGCCGATGGTCTCTTAATGTCAACATGTATGTTGCGCTACTTGTGAACTCTTCCTGAATATTTTTCCCCATATTTTTGGCTTGTTTTTTTGCTTTTTGTTCTTTATATTGTCGATGTAATTACTAAATGTTATTTAAAAATGGAGAAAAAAAAATGAAAATTGAAAAAAATTTGCTATGGGGGGTAGTATTAGGTGTTGGCGCGTTATTTGACTGTAATGCTCTTACTGAGTGCGACTGCACCATCGCTGCAGTTACGACTCCGTCTATGAGCCAGTGCGCCTGTGAAGAAGTAAGCCATGAGCTATATCAGCCTACAGTCAACGCGGATAGAATGGATACAGCTATTATTACTAATTTATGGAACTTGAAAAAGTTGTGGATGTTGGAAAAAGATAACCTTATTGAATCATACAGTGTAACGTTACCAATGGATTTTTCTTCTTTCACCATTGAACCAGCTACGCCGAAGATCGAGTTTGCGAACTTTCCGCCGATCGCTTGCCATATATTGACGTGTTGTTCTGTAGCCGTGGTGCAGCCTCGCTGGAATTCTAGTGTGGCGAAATCCGGGCTATTTACCCGCCACAAGGGCGATAAGGCTCCATTATCTGGCGCTGTAGTAGAACCAGCAACTTCTCGAAAAATCTCATCTTCCGCAAATAAATCGATTTCATACGCGGATATTAAGCAGTCAAATGAAAAATGGTTTGAGATATGTCGCAAAAAAATACTGCTAGAAATGAATGAAAAACTCAAACAGATAATAGTAGAATTGAATGAAAAACATTGGAATTCTACGCCGGCAAAATCCGGATTATTTAATCGCCATAAAGGTGACAAAGCTCCGTTGTCTAGCGCTGTATCAAAATAACGATATTTTACGAATGCATAATGAGATTTTTCTTGCAAGAACGAGTTTGACGAAGCCGATTGTAAGAAAAATCTCATTAGGCAACAGTCTCAAAATAACAAAAGATGACAACAAAGCCATATATGCCGCTGGATGAAATTCCCCAAAATTTTTCCTATAAAGCAGAAATTTTCTGTTTATACTCCTCATAGCATTCCAAAGAAACATTTATTCGGAAATCTAGCATATGCAGAATTTGTTGTTCGTTCAAATTAATGTCGGATACATTCATCTTAAATATCTTGGCATAATCGGAATTCCTGTAAAGATCGTCATGCAATATTTTTTCAGCAAGAATTACGCAATTAAGCACTAGCAAACCAATGGGTAATCTATGTATTTCCAAAGGAGACTCTAGACCTTCTTGCTTTTGTTCTTGAATTGCATTGAGTAATTTATCCACTAGAATCGTCGCCACAATGATATCGGTATCAGACAAATCTTTGTAAATTTTTATTATTTTAAATATCCACTTTATTTCTTCAATTGTCACTTCATCTTTTTTTTGCTCATCGGCAAGCAAGATTCCCTTGATAAACGCCGCACTTGCGGTATCGATTCGACTATCGCGCATCCCCACATTCATATTCAGCATCATCGAAATTTTTTCGATACTCTCGTTACTCGATAAAACAATTTTTCCGCTTTCTTCCAAAAACAGATAGCGGGGAGCTTCAAATATATAAGATGAATTTGAATATTTCCAAAATTCAACAATAAGGCCATATTCGCTAGGCAGAGCATCCAGTAAACATTGCAATGTCTCCTTTCTAACCAAAATGCCCTCGTTCAGCAAAGGAAAAACCTTAAATTTTGTATTTGATGCAAAGTCCTTATATTGTGTCATGGGCTCCACCAACATTTCCAGTGCATTACGGCCGTGAACCTTTAAGTTTCTTTTATAAAAACATAGGAAAAATTTAGAATTAATGCGGTATCTTAAATATCTCCAGAAACTATGAGATATGTCAATGAGCTTGTTCGTAAGAGCAGAATGAATTTTCCACGTTACAACATGTCCATGTGGAAAAAGTATGCACCTTGACGGATTCAACACCTTACATGGTTCATTTGCGGCATTGACAACCGAAGATGTAATACGGGAACAAGTATCTTCCATCATTTTCTGGGTTGTATACACATCACTAAAAAACAACAGAACAAATATTGCGTATATTTTTTTTCTCATTGTCTTTCTTCCTTCTGATTAGCCTATGCCCAATAATTATACTATAGATGAGCAATTAATATTTTACTACTCCATATCATATTCTTATGTTTTTTTAAACAATAAATTTTGAAAAAATTCTATATGGAAAATATAATGCACAAAAAAAAATAAATATTGTTTATAAAAAAAAATAAAAATGTAGTATATATTATCATATAAAAAAGATGAGGAAAAATATGAAAAAAATAATAATTATTATGAGTAGTCTTTGCATTTTCCATATGCATGCCACTCAGGAAAAAAACATAGAAAATGTCAATGGGAGCAATACGCAAGATACATTAAGAAATTGCTTAGATTTATTATCCGTATCCGTGAGTAAACCGCTAGCATTCGGTCCGGACTTCAATCCACACAACTGCTTGGAATGTAAAATAATTTGTAAAGATCCAAATGGAAAAGATCTATATATAAATAACTTTAGAGGCCTCTTAATGTATAAAGCTAAAGATTTTTGGGGCATACGTAATGAAATTAGCACATTGGAAATGCATATAATCGATTCCATTAATCTTGATTATCTTTTTGCCCTATATAATGTACATAAGACATTTTTGTTCTCTTCATTCATTAGACCGTCGAGCGAAGAATTGTTGGCGCTACAAAATTTACAACAAATCGTATGCTTGAAAATACTTCAGGATTGTATTGTCAAAAAGCAACCAACTTCATTTATGGAGCGAAACAATCTATTTAAGATTTTTTCTGATTTCGCCAAAGATTGTTGTCAAATAATTGATTTAGAATTTTGGAATACTCAGTGCTCTCCCTCGACATTGACACAATTAAAGCCAATAGACATTTGGAAAAAAATTCATTTTATTACCTTTGTTGAAATGACGAAGTTATTGGAAATAACACTTAAGCCCTCTGTACTTTTCCACGCAAATGCTCACCATCATCCCCATGATGGCGATATTTCTTCTTCTATATCTACTTATTTACAAAACACTCTCCAACCGTTTCCCCTAGGGGATTTTTTTCACCCTCTGGAAAAGATGTTTAATGTACAAAAAAATAGTCAAGGACTTAAAACATTCAATAACAGCACTGGCGATTTGCACTTTTATGCCTTTTCTTTACTTCAGCAAATGAGGGGCCGGGGCATGCTAAATAGCCAGACGACATTTAAGGAATATAGTATCAATAAAACTACTATATTGCGTGAATATGACATTAATCAGCTACAATTATATCATTTGCATGCACTTGTTTTTTGGATAAACAGAGAAGCAAACATAACAGCCCCCTCCCCACATCTAGCGCAGCAAGCTGAGGCCCCAGAAGAAATTATAGCTCCGATATTGGAAACGTATATATTTAAGGGCATAAATCATCTGCTGTCAGCATTCGTATTCAGTGTACATTTTCATAAAAGTGACGCTAGTTTCATTTTGGCCGCCTATAATATACTGCAAAAGATACAAGACTCTGATCTGCAATCCATGATTGGGAAAAATATTCTTGATTTATCCCAAAAACTAAAAATAGACGCGAATCCTAATTTAGGAGACTCGCTTTTTAATGAAGATCAAGCTCCCTGGATGAATGCATTTTTTTGGTTCCCGCCTTCGGCACAGGAAATAAATTATCATAAAAAAGCGATGAAAGCTTTTCTTTTGTCAATAGAATCAACACCGTCAACAAATAAAAAATGAGGAAAAATATGAAAAAAATAATGATTATTATGAGCAGCCTTTGCATTTTCCATGCGTATGCCCTAGAAGAAAAAGACATAGAAAATGCCAATGAAGGCATAACATATGAATTAAGAAATTCCCTAAATTTATTGTCCGTATCCGTGAGCAAACCACTACCATTCTGTCCGGATTTCAATCCACATAACAGCTTGGAACATAAAGTAATTTGTAAAGACCAAAATGGAAAAGATCTATATATAAATAACTTTAAAACCAAAATAATAAATAAAGTTAAAGATTTTTGGTGCACATTTTATAAAACCGGTACATCGGAAATACATATAATCGATTCTATTAATCTTGATTATGTTTTTACCCTATATAATGTGCAAAAGACATTTTTGTACTCTTCTTCATTCGCTAAATTGTCGAACGACGCATTGTTTGAGCTGCAAATTTTGCAACAAATCATATGCTTGAAAATACTTCAGGATTGTATTACCAAAAAGCAACCAACTCCATTTATGAAACAAAATAATCTATTTAAGATTTTTTC
>JAITQS010000056.1 GCA_031288795.1 Holosporaceae bacterium
GGGAGAGAGCCTTTTGGCATTGCTGGACACTAAGGCAGAGGGGGGAAATGGCACTCATCCTATTCACAGTTTGTTCTTGGCTTCCGTTTATAGCGTATATGAAAAATATTTTGAAAAAAATGCGCTTAAGGGCATGACCGATCAGATGACATGGTCAGGGTTTTTAAAAGCCTTATTTCAGGGAAAAGGTCGAGCTGATTATGGCCAAAAAGATCTTCTAGGTTTAGAAAAAGTAAATGAAAAGGTTAGGGAGCTACTGGAAGAATTTATACAACGGCAAGACAGTGATGTGTCAAGAGGACGTTTGATACAGGAAATATATTGCATTTTTTGCAAGGGCTATGGTAAAATAAAAAGCGGAAGCAATATATTATTTGAAGATGTGCTGAAAGCTGTATTAGAAGGATATTCAAAAGCTGAAAGAGGACAAATTGCAGCTGAATTCTTGGGCGTATTTGGGGGAAGTAAAGTAAATCACGACTTGAATTATTTTCTATTTAAGAGGTATTTTGAAAAGATAATTGCGGATCCTTTTTCCAATATAAAAATTGATATAGCGAACGAAATGTATATTGAGATGTCCACGTCATCGTCATCGTCATCGTCCACGCCATCGTCCACGCCATCGTCCACGTCATCATCGTCATCGTCATCGTCATCGTCATCATCATCGTCATCATCATCGTCATCGTCATCGTCCACGCCATCGTCCACGTCATTGTCCAAGTCATTGTCCATGCCATCGTTATCATCCACATCATTGGATCCATTCTATCCTCCCGAACAACCAGGGGCGACTAGGGATGGGGTTAGGCTCACCCGTAAGGAGCGGCAGTCACCTGTTTCAGTTGAGGCAGTAGAGCAGCCGCAGTCGGTAGTTGCTCCAGTTGAGGCAGAAGAGCAGCCGCAGTCGGTAGTTGCTCCAGTTGAGCCAGAAGAGCAGCCGCAGCCGGTAGTTGCTCTAGTTGAGGCAGAAGAGCCGCAGGCGAGCACTCCAGTTGATGCAGAAGAGCTACCAGGCACTCCGGTTGATGCAGAAGAGCTACCAGGCACTCCGGTTGAGCCAGAAGAGTGGCAAGATAATAGGCCCTTCCTGACGAGAACGATATATCCGTGGGACTCTTGGGGGAGCGTCTCTAGTGGTGAGACTGAAGAGCCGCAGGCGAGCACTCCAGTTGATGCAGACGAACAGCCGCAGCCGGTAGTTGCTCTAGTTGATGCAGAAGATCTGCCGCAGCCGGTAGTTGCTCTAGTTGATGCAGAAGATCTGCCGGCGAGCACTCCAGTTGATGCAGAAGAGCCGCAGGCGAGCACTCCAGTTGATGCAGACGAGCTGCAGGCGAACGCTCCAGTTGAGACAGAAGAAGTATCGGAAGATATACACTAAACTGTAGATAAAGAGCCATTGGGATTCGGAAAGCTTTTGGGTGGCAAGATTGCCCCGAATGAGATTTCTGGATCCCTGGCCCGCAAAAATAGAGTTGCGAAAGTAGAATTTGCGATTTTTTTATGGTCTAAAGTACAATTCAATCGGACAAACATCCGAAACCAACCCAATCTTTCAAAAGCAGAAATTCTCGTTCTTTAGGATCAGAAAAATGTCAATTGTCGCTAAAAGTGTTGCAATATGGTGGTTGTTTAACTATTATCGTTTCATGCGGGTGTAGCTCAATGGTAGAGCATAAGCTTCCCAAGCTTGTTACGAGGGTCCGATTCCCTTCACCCGCTCCAGTTTTCGGATAGTAACACATGAGTAATTTAAGTTGGTCGGAGAGGATCCGCGGATTTTTTGCGTTGGCGTTGGTCCTATCTATTTTTTTTGCCTATGACATGGGGATTCGGCCTTTTGCAGATCCAGACGAAGGTCGCTACGTGGAAATTCCGCGGGAAATGGTGGTTACCGGCGACTATGTGACTCCGCGACTGAATGGATTGAAATATTTCGAAAAACCGGCGCTTTTCTACTGGATGCAGGCAGCATCTCTCAAGGCTTTTGGTGCCGGCGAGACAGCCATGCGGCTCTGGACCGTGATATTTGCGGTGCTGGGATGTCTTACCGTATGTTTTGTGGGCGGCAGATGCTACTCCGATAGAGTCGGATTAATGGCGGCGGGAATATTAGCCACAAGCCTCCTCTATTATGCCCACAGCCGATTGATCATTACGGACCTGGTGTTGTCGGTGTTTATGGGAGGAGCATTATGGTGCTTTTTTGCTGCATTTGTGAGAAAAGACAAACCTCCATGGTCCAAAGTTCTAGTTGTGGGCATGTATGTGCTATCGGCGCTGGCGTGTCTCACCAAGGGCCTAGTCGGCATTGTGCTGCCGGCGTTTGTGGCGTTTTTGTGGATCCTGTTCTCGAAAAACTGGAAAAAAATTCCGCAAATGCTGTATTGGCCGGGAATTTTTGCATTTCTGCTGATATTTTTGCCATGGCACATCTGCGTCATGAAACAAAACGACGATTTCTTCCACTTTTATTTTATAGTGGAGCATTTTCTGAGATACACGACAACGATGCATGATAGATATCAGCCTGTCTGGTTTTTTCTGCCGGTGTTGCTGCTGGGATTTGCTCCCTGGACTGGATTCTCACTGGTGGCCCTAAAAAACGCCGCTATGGCGATCTGGAAAGAAAAACAGACGTCGTCGGAAAATATTTTTTTTCTCTGCTGGATATTGGGAGTTCTTGGATTTTTTTCCTTTTCCGGCTCCAAATTAATTCCGTATATTTTGCCATTGCTGCAGCCGCTGGCGCTAATTACCGGGATATGCGTTGTGAAATCTGTGGAATCCCGCGACACCGACCTCCGGACCGGTGCGCTGCTTAATATATTTTTGTTCGTTCTCATGGCGGGAGCGTATTTTTTCCTGAAACCGGCGATTGGCGTCCTGCTGCAGGATCCGGACGTCGTTCTACTAGTGCGCGTGTTGGGGATAATTGCGCTATTGGCAACGGTAATATTGCTGATGCTGGCCTATCCGGCCTATCTGAAGGTGTCTCCGCTAAATGCGCTGCTGGTATTTTTGTTTTTGGCGGCAAATATGATGTGGACCATCAACAGGGGATCCACCTATTACCAGCATATAAAAAAGCCGTCCACCAAAAAGATGGCGGAGTTTGTGGGGCTGAATAAAAATGCCGATGACGAGGTGTTTTGCTATGGCCGCTACTATCAGGACTTTCCAGTCTATGCGAACTCCACCGTTAACGTAGTAAATTTTGTGGGAGAGTTGGAATTTGGCGCCATCGCCGAAAAAGAAAAGAAGGTCCTCTGGCGGGAAGATGAGTTTTGGAAATTTTGGGAGACGACGGAGAAAAAAATTTTTCTGCTGATGGCTCGAGACCAATACAAAAAAATATTTGTGACCCAAGATCTTCTGCATAATATATTAGATTTTGATGAGAATTTTGTGGTGATAAGCAACAAATGAAGTATTTAGATTTTTTTCTAATCCTGCTGCAGGCGCTGGTAAACTCTCTGGCTCAGGTGGTTATGAAAAAAGGGGTGAATATGCTGAATTTTCAGCAGTCGTTATGGTCGTTATGTATTTCCATTGCCACCAACGTCTATATTTTCTGTGGGGTTTTGATTTTTGTACTAGCGCTTTTTTTATGGCTATATCTTTTATCGCGGTATGATTTAAGTTTTTTATATCCCACCAGTAGTTTAGCGTTTGTGATTACAGCTTTGGGCGGCTGGTTTTTTTTAGGGGAGAGCATTTCTTTTGGCAGAGCAGCGGGAATTTTTTTAATATTGATGGGAGTAGTGTGTATTGCGAAAAGTTAATAAATTTTTACCGGTTTTGAAACCGGCGATTAGCGAAGAAGCCATTGAAGAGGTGGAGAATGTATTACGGTCCGGTTGGTTGGCCACGGGTCCGGTGACGCGGCAATTTGAGGAAAGGCTTTGCGAATATTTTGGAGGTCGGACGGCCATGTGTTTTTCGTCGGCGACGGCGGGACTGCAGGCGGCGCTTATGGCTATTGGGGTAGGGGAGGGAGACGAAGTTATAACCACATCCATGACCTTTGCCGCCACGGCGAATGTTATTGCGCTGTTGGGAGCCAAGCCGGTATTTGTGGACATAGATCGGACTACATTCAATATTGATCCCCAGAGGATTCTTGACGCTTGTACGTCCAGAACCAAGGCCATTATGCCGGTGCATTATGCTGGATTGTCCGTTGATCTGGATCCGATTTACGAAATTGCCCAGCGGCGGAATCTGCGGGTAATAGAAGACGCCGCTCACGCAATGGGATCCGGCTACAAAGGGAAACGCATTGGGACATTTGGTGATATTCAGGTGTTTAGCTTCCATCCCATAAAAAACATGACATCGGGAGAAGGTGGCTGCGTCGTGTCTAATTCTCCGGACGTACAGCGTTTTCTGAGTCTCCAGAGATTTCACGGCATAGATCGGTCCATCTGGGACAGGTTCTCCTCCAATGCCACCGGCTACTATGACGTGGTGTATCCGGGATCCAAAAGTAATATGTCTGACCTGCAATCCGCCTTGGGAATGCAGCAGCTGAAGGAAGTGGAGCGGCTCAACGCACAACGCCGCGGACTGGTGGATCGATACCAATTCGCCTTTGAGGACATGGAGGATCAAATTAGTTGGCAGGGAATTCCCTCCTATGATTTCGTGCATTCGGGGCATCTGTTCCCCATCTGCATAGCAGACGCCTCCCGCAGAGATGATTTCATGCAGTTCCTGAAGGAAAATTCCATCGGAAGCGTGCCCTACTATATGCCCGTACATCTGTTCACCTACTACCGCAATACCTTCGGCTATGGAGAGGGCGATCTGGAACATACGGAATACGTCGGAAAACGCATAGTCTGCATTCCGCTCTATCCGAGTTTGGAAAATTACGAACAAGATTATATAATCGATATCGTAAAAAAATTTTTTAGCTAAGGATTGCAGATGCAAAAAAAAATATCGTCCGCATCGGTTGAGGTTTCGGTGGTTATTCCGATTTTTAACGAGCAGGAAAACGTAGAAAATCTTTGCTCTAGATTGCTAAAAACAATGGATGCTACCCAAAAAACATACGAAATTATTTTCGTGGACGACGGCAGCTACGATAAAACATTGTCTCTGCTGAAAGAAATTTTTGAAAAACGCTCCGATGTCATACGCATAATTACTTTTAACGGCAACTATGGTCAGTACGTCGCTATATTAGCGGGGTTCGAGCACGTTTGCGGAGAAATCGTCGTGACGCTGGATGCGGATCTGCAAAATCTTCCGGAGGAAATTCCTCATCTTTTGGAAAAAATGTCCGAAGGCTACGATCTGGTGGGCGGTTATCGGGCTAATCGCAAAGATAGTTTCTTCCGCACCTACGCCTCGAGGATAATAAACTACATCAGACGCAAGGCCACCGGCATAAAAATGGAAGATCATGGGTGCATGCTTCGGGCCTACAAAAGATACATAATAGATGAGGTGGTGAAAACCAGAGAAACATCAACGTTTATAACGGCGTTGGCTCAGAAATTTGCCGGCAATCCCATCGATATACCGGTATCCCACGAGGAGAGAAGCGCTGGAGATTCCAAGTATAATCTCTATAAGTTGATTCGCATAACTTTTGATCTGCTGACGGGATTTTCTCTGCTGCCGCTGCAGATATTCACCATGTTCGGCATGGTAATTTCGTTGGCGAGTGCCGTATATTTTCTGGTGGAGGTGTATAAAAAGCTCTGCGGTCATCACGGGTACGGATTACATTTTGCCTTCGTGTTCCTGCTGCTGAGTGTTATTATATTGGGTATAGGACTACTGGGAGAATACCTTGGACGCGCTTATTTTGCCGTTTGTGAGCATCCGAGTTTTGTTATTCGCGATATTTTGGAGAAAAAAAATAAAAATGAGGAGGAAAAATGAAGATATTAGTAGTTGGCGGCGGCGGATTTATCGGTAGTCATCTGCTGGAGGAGATCCTCAAAAGCTGCAGGGATTGGCATGTAACGGCCATTGACATCAGTGGGAATAAAATTTCTCATCTGCTGACGGACGAAAACATAGATTTTTTTGAAATCGACATTATACGGGACTCCATTGAAAAATATGTGAAAAATTGCGATGTCGTATTGCCTTTGGCAGCCATAGCGAGTCCGGCGGTATACGTAACGGATCCGCTGCGGGTGTTCGAGCTGGACTTCGAAGCTAATCTTCAAATAGTAAAATGGGCGGTGAAATACGAAAAACGCGTTATCTTTCCGTCTACGAGCGAAGTATACGGCATGTGCGAGGATGAGGAGTTCCGGGAAGACGAGTCCAACTGCGTCACAGGTCCCATCTGCAAGCAGAGGTGGATCTACTCCTGCTCTAAGCAAATGCTGGATAGGATAATCTACGCCCATGGCCTGAAAAATAATCTGAATTATACGCTGTTCCGGCCTTTTAACTGGATAGGGCCGAAACTGGACGACATCAGCAATCCCGATAACGGCAGCTCGAGGGTGGTGACGCAATTTCTGAGCAATATCATTCACGGAAAAGATATAAAATTAGTGGATGGCGGAAATCAAATCAGATCGTTTACGGACATCTCCGACGCCATTGCCGCTCTGATAAAAATTATCAAAAATGAGAACAATTGTGCAACTCAGCAGATATTTAATATCGGAAATCCTCACAATCAGGTAAGCATAAAAAATTTAGCCCATGAGATCCTGGAGCTGGCAAAAAAATATGATGCCGCCAGATCCCTCGCCGAAAAAATAAACATAGTAGAGATTGAGCCACACGAATACTACGGCAAAGGGTATCAGGATGTTTCCCGTCGTGTTCCGTTCATCAAAAGGGCGGAAACGTTGCTTCGGTGGAAGCCGGTGGTGCCCCTGAAAGAATCATTGGGGAAAATAATGGATTCCCTATTCGGAGCAAATTACCTGCGTTAACCAGCATTTAGTCTGGCAGTTGATGTATAATGAGGCATAGCTACGTGATGTGCTTAGCCGCTGTTTCCCAAAGACAGCCGAACCGAACGGATCTCCAGCTATGCTCTCCGAAGCACGGACCTATGGGTTTATTTGGTGGGTATTTTCCCGCAGCAATTTTTATATCTAAGCCCACTGCCACACGGACATGGCGCGTTTCTCGAGACGGCGAACAAATCTTGCATTTCTTCTTTATTTTGGTAGGAAGAGGAGTTCTTTTTTCTACGTGTTTTTCTGGTTTTTATATCATTTTCTTCCGATTTTTCCTCGGAAGGAATGTCTGCGAGTGTTTTTTCTTCCACCAGATTTTGCAGGAATGCCAAGTAATCGGAGCCATCATCGTCATCGAGTCCGTTGCCGAGGGACGGGTCGAATTTGCTTTTGGCGAACAGCAATTCGTCCAGTTCATTATCTTCTTTAATGCCGGACAGCTCGAACAGCGACAATGTTTTCACGGTTTCTTCTCTTATGGTGCTGCACATCATTTCGAAGAGGGAAAACGCTTCCTGTTTATATTCGTTGAGGGGATCCCGCTGGGCGTAGGCTCGGAGATTGATGCCCTGGCGAACCCGATCGAGGTTCAGCAGATGTTCTTTCCAATACTGGTCGATCATGCGCAGCAGCACACTTCTTTCCATGTATCTCATCATGTGGGGCGTATAAAGTTCTTCTTTTTCTTTCATTTTTTTGGATACTTGTTCGAACACAAGATCGATGGCGTTATCCCGGGACAAATTTTCTTCTTTTTTCAGGTAGGTATCGTTGCCAAAGAATTCTGCGAGTTTTTCGCCAATGACCTGCAGGTCCCAGAATTCGTAGGGGGTATTGTCCGGCACGAAGTCATAAATTATTTTTTCTATGACCTCCTGTTGCATTTCACTAATGTATTCGGAGAAGTCGTTATTTTCGGACATGAGTTCGTATCTCTGGGCATAAATGATTTTCCGCTGATCGTTCATCACGTCGTCGAATTTCAGCAAGTGTTTACGGATGTCATAGTTTCGTGCTTCGACTCTTTTTTGAGCTTTTTCCAGGGTTTTATTTACCCAGGGATGGGGAGGGATGGCCTCTCCTTCTTCTATGCCAAGTTTTAGCAGCATGGCGTCTAGTTTTTCGGCTCCAAAAATGCGCATCAGGTCGTCTTCCAGCGACAGAAAAAACTTGGATGCTCCAGGATCTCCCTGACGTCCAGATCGTCCTCTCAGCTGATTATCGATTCTTCTGCTTTCGTGGCGTTCGGTACCGACCACATACAGACCACCGGCATTTTTTACTATTTCGAAGTCTCGCACATATTCTGTTTCTGCTTTTTCCCGAATGATTTGGCATTGGGTTTCATTTTCTATGCCGTCCAATTCTCGAGCTAGTCTTGCTTCGAGATTTCCGCCCAATTTTATGTCGGTACCTCGGCCGGCCATGTTGGTGGCGATGGTGACGGCTCCCGGCATGCCGGCGTCGGCGATGATTTGGGCTTCGACGTCGTGGTATCGGGCGTTCAGGACGTTGTGGGGGATTCCTTCTTTTTTCAAAACGGATGAAATATATTCCGACTTTTCGATGCTTACCGTACCAACAAGGACCGGCTGTTTTCGGGCGTTACATTCTCGAATGAGTGTTACAATGGCGTTGTATTTTTCTTTGGCGGTTCTATACACTTCGTCGTCCAGGTCTTTACGTGCCACCGAAACGTTGGTGGGGATAACGACGGTCTCCACCTTGTAAATTTCCGACAGCTCCTGAGCTTCGGTTTCGGCTGTTCCCGTCATGCCGGCCAGTTTTTTATACATGCGGAAGAAATTTTGGAATGTAATGGATGCCAAAGTTTGATTTTCCATTTCCACTTTGACTTTTTCTTTGGCTTCGAGGGCTTGATGTAGACCATCGGAATAGCGACGTCCTTCCATCATTCTGCCGGTAAATTCGTCGATTATGATAACTTTGCCATTTTTTACGATGTAGTCTACGTCTCGCTTGAACAGATGATGTGCCTTCAGAGCCTGATTTGCATGATGCACAATGCCTATATTTTGGACGTCGTAGAGATTTTTTGTTTGCAGGAGTCCGACGTCGTACAGAAGATTTTCGATGTGTTCATTTCCGGCTTCCGTGAGAGTCACGCTGCGGTGTTTTTCGTCGATTTCATAATCTTCTTTAAACAGCAGGGGGATAATCGAGTCCACGCGCATGTACAAATCCGCAGAGTCCTCGGTGGCGCCGGATATGATCAGCGGAGTGCGGGCTTCGTCTATCAGAATGCTGTCCACTTCGTCGACGATGGCGTAATTAAACGGACGCATCACCAAATCCGAAAAATAAAACTTCATATTATCCCGCAGGTAGTCGAATCCCAGCTCGTTGTTGGTGGCGTAGGTGACGTCACAGGCATACTGCTCTTTTCGCTGGCTATCGTTTAGGCCGTGCACAATGATGCCAACGGTTAATCCCAGAAATTTATAGATTTTTCCCATCCATTCGGCGTCGCGGCGGGCCAAATAATCGTTGACGGTGACCACGTGAACGCCCTTACCTTCCAGAGCATTTAGATAAACAGCCATAGATGCCACCAGTGTCTTTCCTTCACCGGTTTTCATTTCTGCTATCATGCCATGATGGAGCACCTGAGCTCCCACCATCTGTACATCAAATGGGCGCATGCCTAAAGTTCGCCTAGAGGCCTCTCGAACAACCGCAAATGCTTCCGGAAGAATGTCGTCCAACGTTTCGTCTTCGTCCAAACGCTGCCGGAATTCCGTGGTTTTTTCGCGGAGCTGCTCGTCCGATAGAGCGGAAATAGATTCTTCAAAGGCATTAATCTTTTCCGTAACTCTCAAATATTTTTTTACAACTCTATCGTTGTGGGAACCAAAAATCGATTTTAAAAAATTCAGTAACATCATTATGCTCCAGTACTGCACACGCAAAACCGCATATGGCAAAAAATTAATAGACTAAGGTATCATAAAACGCATAATAAACACAACGCCAACATGAAACCAAAAACTGTAATTATTCGGCGAAAAATTACGAAATTGAAAATAAATCCCCGTTGATGTCTGCGTTTCGCTATTTACAGATCGAAGCCGCCCACAATAGGATCTTTTTGAGGATATCAACAGTTTCATTTATTTCGTGTCGCATCGCTCCATGTACTCTCTACGATACCATTGTAGAAGCAAATATTCAACAAGACGTAAAAAAATGAAAATATAATCAACGGATAATCGATAAATGATCTCTGCCGAAAGCTCCAGGGTATACGGAAGGTCTTTCTCTGCAAATCTTGATGTGCATCCGTATGCTGATACGCTACCAGTGGCGGGGACTTTTCACTGAAGATCAAAATATAATAAATTTAATTTCATATTTTAAAAAAAATTGATGGTTTTTATTGACTTCCGGCAATTTTTGTTGTATGATCAAGTTTAAAAGGAGAAAATAAATATGAGAAAAATAATTTGCTACATGTCGGTTGTTTTAGTCACATTGTTTGGATTATCAGACGTAAACTGCGCGAAAAATAAGGGATTATCAGCAAAAGAACAAAGAAAAGATCCAAACTTCCAGGCTAAGAACTTTATTCATAACTATATGGTTTTTATAAAAAAAGAAATTTTAAAAAGCGCTTCCAGTGAACTAGAAAAAAGTACTGCAATTAAAATCCTGGAGAAGGGCAGTCTCTATTTTTATCAGCAAGAAATACCATTGGAGGAGCGGGTGCGTTGGGGGCGAGCACTTAAAGAACTGGCTATACGTCGCCCTAATTTAGTGAAAGAGATTATTGAGGCCGCTGGTCACTACATTCCAATAGCAGAAAAGAATACAGATGAAAAAGTAAAAAAGGCTATTAAAGCTCTGGCAAGCTCTCTAACGCCGCCGGAACGGGCACTGTTAGAAAAATTTAAGAAGGATACCTGTTCACTAGAGATATATGGGCTTTTTAGGATTTTAGACCCGACATTGCCACCGCCCAACGCTGCTTCCAAGGAGAATCCACCGGTGCAGCCCAACATCGTTTCCGAGAAGCCATCGGACAACACCGCCGGAGTAAAGGTAGGGTCGGGAAACTAAGTAGCCCCAGCCATCGGGCGGCAACACCGCCATAGTAAAAGGGTAGGGCCGGGAGATATCGAGGTATACCAACGGCCCCAGCCATCGGGCGACGACGCTGCCATAGTAAGGGCCGGGCCGGGAGATATCGAGGTATACCAACGGCCCCAGCCATCGGGCGGCGACGACGCTGCCATAGTACAAGGGTAGGGCCGGGAGATATCGAGGTATACCAACGGCCCCGGCCATCGGGCGACGACGCTGCCATAGTAAAATGGTAGGGGCGGGAGATATCGAGGTATACAAGCAGCCCCAGCCATCGGGCGGCAACACCGCCGGAGTAAGTGTAGGGTCGGGAGATATCGAGGTATACCAACGGCCCCGGCCATCGGGCGGCAACACCGCCGGAGTAAGTGTAGGGTCGGGCAACTTACACTATACACGATGCGCTCTGAAGACGCGTTCATAGCAAAATATTTTTGCTAAAATATCACCATAAAACTGCAATCGATGGGCGCATTT
>JAITQS010000001.1 GCA_031288795.1 Holosporaceae bacterium
ATTATGATTACAACTTTTAATTTGTAACCTACTCTAATTCCAAATCTTACCTCCGTTGCACTTCACTCTTGAAGGGGCGATTTTTGTACCGGTAAAAATCAGTACACGCAAAGGTCGCAGAGCTGTTGTTCATAAATCCGGCGATCGCTGTGTCAATACGCCGTTTTCACGATTGCTTGTTAGAGCGTATATGCTGGAATCTCAGCTGCAAAGAAACATCGGAATTACGCTGAAAGAATTCTGCGAAATCAACAAAATCTCCGCCCGCTACGTCCGATCAATTCTTTCCATGAACAAACTGAGTCCGAAAATTAAAAACCTAATCATGACCGGCTACTGCCCAAGTCACCTCTCTGTCAACGATATCAGAAGCAAAAAATTCCCAATACTATGGAAGGAGCAAGAAGCTGTATTTGTGAGGTAAATGTGGTTACATATACTTTGAATTAATCTAGGGAATCTCATACACCTAATAACCAATTGCCCCTCCATGATAAGTAACAAGAATACTGTCACATAAAAATCCAAAAGAAGTTTGAAAAGCTGCACCTGGCGTATGACAAGATCTCAAAAGCGTATCACATGGAATCCCCGGGTTATATTCAACAGTATGGCTCCCTGGATAGGTATAATGATTACACACTGTTTTGCAAGGAAAGAAAATACTATTACCAATTTCAATCCGGCAGCCATCTAAAGCAGCGAGATTTACTCCGGCAGTGACAGCGATTGCTCGCAACAACATAACTTCCGAATGACAGCGTGGCAATGGTGGGAATGGTGGAATGCCTTGTGGTGGAACAGCACTGAGAGCATTAAAAACTTGCTGAGCAGCATGTCCACGATGCTGCTGATTTCCTGTTGCATAACAGACCGCCAGATCTACATTACTGCTGTCATAATGTGCGCCTACTAATGCCCGTACTACTGGCGGAATATTTGCCCCTTGTATCGTCACTAAAGTACTTCTATGCCCATGTATGCTTTGGCAAAACGAAAAAACAAAGACTATAAAAAAATAAACCCATCTCATATTTAAAAAATCCATCTCTTATTTATTTCGAAAACACAAACACACCGTTAAGCGACCTTACCACCCTACGGATTAGATATGGAAAGTATTTTAGACTCGCCACCCGACGAATCTTTCTTTCGCTTGGAGTTTTAAGAATATTTAGCCGAAATTTTAAGGTAGAAGAAGATCAGACGGGTGGTAAGAGGATTGAATGAAATTCAAAATCAGTCTGCTAAAATCTTTTTTCCAGATATTTATGTTGTAATATCAACAATTTCCAAAACTTTGACATATTTGGGAATATTGCGTAACCGCATATGCCGAAAAGAATTCACCGGGGCTTGCTTTTGGGACGCAAAGATACTGTAATTAATGTAAGATTGTTGGGATTTGTATATATGCGAAAAGGATTTTTATTTGTCGTTTCAGGCCCATCTGGTGTGGGAAAAACGTCTGTGCTAAACAAGATTTTGGAAATCGATGACTCACTGTCGAAAATAATAACCTGCACAACACGACCCATGAGAAGCAACGAGACTCCTGATGTCGATTATATTTTTATGTCCCTCAGCGACTTTATGGATCACATAAAAAACAATGATTTTGTAGAATTTTCCGAAGTTTATGGAAATTATTATGGCATTTTGGGATCAAGCATCTCCGAAAAAGCAGATGCCGGACACGATGTTATATTGTCAACTAATTGGGAAGGCTTTCTGAAGATCAAAAAAATATTTTCCCCCAATACATTTGGTTTTTTCATTAGGCCGCCATCGATGGACGCTCTGGAGCAGCGCATAAGATCACGCAAAACAGATTCCGAAGATGTCATAGCGAGCCGCCTAAAAATGGCAGAAAAAGACATGTCGTACCGTTTTTGTTTCCAATATATTTACCAAAATGATGATATAATTGAAACAGCATCAGATATATTGGCAACCATAAACGAAATAAGAGGGATAAATTAGTATCATGAAATTTATTTGGGGAGCAATTTTGGCGTTTTCGGTATTTTTTACCGCAAACGGCGAAGAAGAGAAATTTTCCATTATCCGCGACGCTGAAATCGAAGAAACCCTGACTGAAATGGCGAAACCCATATTCAAAGTGGCAGGACTAAATCCGGAATGTGTAAAAGTATATGTGATAGATTCCAAGAGCATAAATGCGTTTACCATAGGTAACGGACATATCTTCATTCATTCGGGATTATTGTTGAAATTTCAAAATCCATTACACATTGTGGGAGTTTTATCCCACGAAACGGCCCACGTAGCCGCTGGACACGTCGATCGACTTATTCGGGTAATACAGACCAGAAACCAAAATCTTTTGGCAGCTATGGTCGCCGCCATAATAGGAACGACTCTCACCGGATCACCGGACGCCATGGCCATCATGCTGGGATATGCCATGTGCGACGAGAGATTTTTTCTCAACTACTCGCGAAATGAAGAATTTGCAGCGGACGCTCTTGCCGCCTCCTACCTTCTGAAAATGAATTATTCGCCGGAGGTGTTAACGGACGTATTTTACGAATTCGATCATATGGATATTCTGAATGGAGGAGCTAATTTACCAACCTACATACGATCGCATCCGCCAGCCTCCGCCAGAATCTCCGCCCTGAGAAAATTTTGCACTCCGAAGCAAGGAAGAACCGTCGATGAAAAAATGACCGAAAAATACAATCGACTAACCGCTAAACTAAAAGCATACCTGAAACCAATAGATTCCAGATCGTTGATGCCAACGGATCCATACATCAAAGCCATCTATCTGCATAAAATCGGTAGAACGGCCGAAGCCCTGCAGATCATGCGAAAATTGGCTGCCTCCAACGACATCTACCACAATGAAGCTCTGGCCCAAATGCTATACGAATCCGGAAAAATAGCAGAAGCCGTAAAAATATACCAAACCATCTGCAACAGCCAAACCAATACGCTGATAAAAATAGACTACGCCAACGCACTCCTGGAACTTGGACAGAATATCGATACCGCAATCGCTATTCTTGAGTCAGCCAAATACGTGGACTGCCTGAACGGAAATGTATTCCGATTGCTGGCCAAAGCCTACGGAAAAAAAGGACGCATAGGTGTGTCACAACTAATGTTGGCCCACGAACATATGCTTCTGAAAGATTATCGCAAGGCTTTCGAATTTTTGGAAAGCAGTCTGGAAAAAATGGATAAAAAAACAGACGAATCATTCATAAAAAAAGCTAAATATCTGAAAGAATTGCTCGAACGCGATTACCAGCTACAGCTCAATCCTTCGTCATTTCGTGGAAGAAGAGCTTATGTTTTGGGATGAAAATGATTACACCCTGCGAATGGCTTTTTCGCTGGTGTCAAATGAAGCCGAAATCGCACAGATAGCATATGCGGCCGACCAGGAATTTGAGTCCAGGTGGGAAAAATTAAAAAACGAAAACATCGGCATAAATGAAAATGACTGGAAATACATCGAATCCGTTTTAAATATTAAGACGAAGCACTTTCCCGATTGTTTTTGGGAAAGCTACGAGACCGTTCAGACAATCATTAATGCCGCCGAAAAGTGCATTAAATGCGGCTCCGCCGATTCCGAAAAATCTCAAAATTTGCAAATGCTGCAGATTTTACGCGACTGCAATGATTTGCGTAGATTGCAAAGTCTGTTTTCTACGGATTTTTTGGACGTCTATTGCCGAGAAGCGAAAAAAATTCTCGAAGTCTACGCAAAAGCATGTGATACGGCGCTAAAGCATGGTTTTGTTCGCCATTCAAACTTTGAAATATTAGGCAATTTTTTCCGGGACGCCGCCGCCTACATGTCTCCGGAGGCACCGGACGGCGATTTTGAAAAACTCGATCGGAAATACGATGTTTTTAGGCGCATCACGGCGGTACTGAAAAAAATAAAAAAACACTATCGAAAATTAAAATGAAGAATACAGTAGATATCGAAACATTACTAAAAGAATACGCAAACAAAAGCTCTATTCGGGATGTTAGGCGCCTAATTGCTCATGCGAAAAAAATTTCCTATGAAGACGTGTTTTTTCACGGAAGCGAGCAATTTCTTTCGCCGGAGGAGCACGCTTGTTTTCTCGATATGCTGGGGCGATACGGAAAAAATGAGCCTATTTCCAAAATTATCAATAGAAAATCTTTCTGGAAGCATGATTTTTTTGTGAACGAAAATGTTTTGGATCCGAGACCGGAGACGGAATTAATTATTGAGGCGGTTTTGCGGCATTTTGATCCGGAGAGTCAACTTAGTTTTCTCGATTTGGGCACCGGCAGCGGATGTATTTTACTTAGTTTATTATATGAATTTAAGAAATCCACCGGCATTGGAATTGACATAAGTCCAAAGGCGCTGGAGGTTGCCGTTCGCAATCGGCAAGTGCTTGGCATAAGCGGAGCGGCGTTTCTGGAGGCCAGCTGGAACCATCCATTGGATCTTACTCCTGCTTCCTGTGATGTAATTGTTAGCAATCCTCCCTACATCAAAACCCAGGACCTGGCGCAGCTGGACGAAAATATTAGAAAATACGATCCGCCGGAAGCACTGGACGGCGGAGCTAGTGGATTGGACGCCTACCTTCAAATTGCACAGGTGTCCAAAAAATTTCTAAAAAAAAACGGCAGGATATTTCTGGAAGTGGGGTACGATCAGGCTGACGATGTCGCTCGTATTCTGGCCGCAAGCGGCTATGAAGGCATACGGAGGGAAAAGGATCTGCAGGCGCTGGATCGAGTCGTCTGCGCTTTTGGGGGCTGGTAAGAGACTATTGCCTTTGAGACATTAAGTGCAAAATCGAAGTGTCTCGCTCCAGGGGCTTCTGCAACGAATCTGACCTGCTTCAAGACCGCAAATATTTGATCTCGAAGAAACTCTAGTTTTTAGGGAGCAATGGCTTTGCGATATTTTTTTTACTTTTTTTTCCACATATTAATACTTTTTTAACCTTTTATTTTTATAGTGATTATATTAGATTAGGAGGATCAGATGAGAAAGTTAATAATAGGAACAGCGTTAGTTGCATTATTCGCATTTGAAATGAATAATAATGTGGAAGCGTGGGTATTTTCGCGTGGTAATTCGTCGATGGCGACAGCTTTTATGCAGGTATGGAGTGGCCACAAAGACTCTTTCAAGAATCTAGAGGCAGCGCTTAAAAATCTCAAGAAACTATCAAAAACTTTGCAAACGACCTATTCAAACGCCACTAAATCATTGTCTTCTCCTTCCACGGACGCTGTCAATGTATTTGGCACATCCGGAAAGGGTGAGTTTAACGCTTTTAATACATATCTTGATAATGCGGCGAAGGCGGCACTTGACATCAGTCAGTCCGAAAGAGACGATGTTCAGACGGAAAAAGTATTGAAAGTTGTAGGACCTACGGTGGCAGCGACGGCGGCCTATACTCAAGCCAGTGCTTTATATAACGCGGGAGTGACAGGAGCCGTAAGTTTTAAGGATTCAGGCGTTTTTAGTAAATTTACAACGGCACTGTTGGCATTTGAACAAGCTATAACTTCGATGGTTTTGCCCTCCCCAGTACAGACGGCGAATATGTCACCGGTGGTATGGTATTCGGTTTGTTTTGTCAACGGTCTGGTAGAATTGAGAAACACAGTAATAAAAGAGCTGAACCAGAGAGGACAGGGACAAGCAGCGATGTTGGTAGCACCAGCACCAGCACCAGCACTAGCACCAGCACCAGCACCAGCACCAGCACCAGCACCAGCACTAGCACCAGCACCAGCACCAGCACCAGCACTAGCACCAGCACCAGCGGCGGTACCGGTGGTAACAACGCCAACAACAACGGCGGTACCGGTGGTAACAACACCAGCGGCGGTACCGGTGGTAACAACGCCAACAACAACGGCAGAAGCGGTAGCGGCAGAAGCAGCAGCTAGGGTAGCAGCAGAGCAAGCAGCGGCAGCAGAGCAAGCAGCAGCTAGGGCGGCGGCAGAGCAAGCAGCGGCAGCTAGGATAGCAGCAGAGCAAGCAGCAGCTAGGGCGGCGGCAGAGCAAGCAGCAGAGAAAGCAGCGGCAGAGAAAGTAGCAGCAGAGAAAGTAGCAGCTGCTAAGGTAGCGGCAGAGCAAGCAGCAGAGAAAGCAGCGGCAGATAAAGCAGCGGCAGAGAAAGTAGCGGCAGAGAAAGTAGCGGCAGAAGCGGTAGCTAAGGCGGCGGCAGATAAAGCAGCGGCAGAAGCTAAGGCGGCGGCAAATAATACAACAAGTAAAAAAAGGAGATAACAATGTAGGTAACTTCTTTTTAAATATAGAAGAGATCGTTGCCTAATGAGGTTTTTCTTGCAAGAAGGAGGAAAAACGTAGCGCAAGACTGCAGTGTGCTAGCTGCACATGAGGATCTGAGCAACGGATTTGACCAAATCGAGGGCGGAAAAGCCATCAGGCAACAGTCTCAAGGATGGCGGAAAAGTATGAGGATAACGTGAGAGCAGGTAGCGTTTTCTTCCGTAAAAACGATATAACCGATTGATTTTCGAGGAAAATACCTTGGAAATTTCAACAAACGTCCCTTCATTCGCGAAGGGACGCTTCTAGCACATTCCAGACGGCCATAGCAGCTATGGCGGCGGTTTCACTTCGCAAAATATTTTTTCCGATGGTTATTTTTTTTATAAAATCATATTTTTCCATCATTTTAAATTCTGCCGTGGAGAATCCCCCCTCTGGTCCCACGAGAAACGCAATTTCAGAAGAAACTGCATCTTTTAGGGCTATGCCTGCCCTAGTTTCATCACCGACCAGCAGTGGGAAATTGAACGGATAGGTGTTCAAGAATTTTTGCAAATCCAGAGGGGCGCATATTTGGGGTATGGTCATGCGACGAGATTGCTCCGACGCTCCAATCACGATGTTTTCAGCTTTTTTCAGGTTAAAATTTTTGTATTGGGTATACTGAGAAATCACCGGAATTATTTTTGTCACTCCCAATTCCGTTGTTTTTTCCAGCAGTAGCGACATTTTGACTGGATTTATCAGGGAGATGGCCAATACGGGTCCCTTTTCCGCCATTGCATTTCGGAGAATGCTTATACACTTCACCGATGTTTTTTTTTCATCAATTATTTGGCAATGCCATTCTCCGGAGTGCTCATTGAACATGATAACGTCGTCATTTTTTTTTAATCGTAGCACATGGATGGCGTGGTGCATCTGGCGATTATCCAGCGACACTTCCGCATGGGCGGACAGTTTATGAAGAGCGTAGAATCTGGCGATGTGTTTCATTGCTTATCTGGAAATGTAAGCATTAATGCCGGCTTGTTTCATTTCGCGTATAACTCTGTTTGCTTCCCCTTGTTTTTTGAATGGGCCCACCAATACGCGATAGCGAAGACCTTTATTGCGTCCCAAATCGACCCTGACGATATTTTTGCGGATGCCGCGCAGCACTTTATTTTTAGGCAACAGTCTTTTATATTCCGCTTCTGCTGCTGCTTTTGAAGGCAGCGATGCTATTTGCACCATAATTCCATTGGAGACACTTGAAGTTTCTTCAAGTTCATTCACTAAATTTTTTAATTTGGATCTTTTATTTTTTTTAGAGTCTTTATTATTGGAATTTTCTTTTATTCTTTTTATGGGTGGGTCGTACTGCATATTTTTATTATCGACCTGATTGCCGATATTTTCTTTGGCGGAGGAGTTATTTTGGACATCTGCTGTATTTTTGGTTTTGGAGTGGGATTGCAGTGTTTCAGAACTATCTTCCATTATCATCAATCCATTTGACTCGATGCGATGTTCTAGGTTTGACATTTGCGCATTATTTTTCGGAGCATTAGCACTTGGGGAAGAAGTTTTTTTTGATTGGCTTTTTACGTAATTTATTTTATATTCTTTTTCCGGAACCAGATCATCGAAGGCTTTTATGATATTTTTCTTTTCTTCATCGGACAAGGAAGCTTCGGTGTCCATTTCATTAATTGACAGCACTTCTTCCGGAGGGGGAATTGTTTTTACGGCTACGGCGGCGGTTTTTTCTCCGGATATGTTATCGTAGACGATTTTATCCTGATGACCGACGTGATCCTCTTTGGGTGGTTTCACTTTTAGAGGGGTTGTGCCGGCACGGATAACGGGCAATTCATCCAGTTCGATGGGTTTTGAGTTTGAATACATAAAATAAGCGACAGCGGCAAATGCGATCACCGAAGCCGCACCTCCGATGATAAAAAATTTTTTATCGTCCTGTGGTAGAGAGTTTGAAGTTTCTTCCATATTTCCCAGAGATATTTTAGAACCGTTACTATTGGGGGAGTAGTCGTCATATTCGTCGAAGTTATTTTCTTCATCCAAGAAAGGACACATCAGCGCAGCTCCCGTAGTGGGGTTATTCCGATTATTTCAAAAGCCAACTCTATTACGTTTTGAGTTAGCATAACCAATATCATTTTTGCAGCGGTTTTTTCGAAGTCATCTGCTAATACAAATTTAAGCATAGCATTATCTTTTCCTTGATTCCAGAGGAAATGAAACTTGGACGCCAATTCAGCCAAGTAAAAGGCCAGACGATGTGGTTCTCGGTTTTTGGCAGCCATCACCAGCTGACGAGGCCAATCTGCGAGAGTTTTTAACAGCAGGAGTTCCGCTTCCGTATCGAGTAGGTCGAGATTTACGTTGTCCACATGGGGGAGGAGTCCATTGAAAGTTTGGAAGAATTGTTTCATTACCGAATGAGTTCGGGCGTAGGCGTATTGCACATAAAACACCGGATTATCGCGACTCTGTTCCACGACTTTTTGGAAATCGAAGTCCAGTGGAGCGTCGTCGCGGCGGGTGAGCATAATGAATCTAACAACGTCTTTTCCCACTTTTTCTATAATATCTCGAACGGTGACAAATGTTCCGGCTCGTTTAGACATTTTAAATTCCTGACCGTTTTGCATGAAACGCACCAGCTGTACAATTTTCACGTCCAGCTTTTTGCGGCCATCGGAGAGGGCGGAAACGGCGGACTGCATACGCTTTACATAGCCGCCATGATCTGCGCCCCAGAAATTGATCATGATGTCGAATCCCCGGGTAATTTTGTCCAAGTGGTAGGCGATGTCCGAAGCGAAATAGGTCCATGATTCGTCGGATTTCTGCAACGGGCGATCGACGTCGTCTCCGAACGCCGTGGATCTGAACAACAGCTGCTTTCGTGCTTCCCAATCGTCCGGTTCTTTGCCCTTGGGAACGTCCAAAATTCCTGCGTAGATCAATCCTTTGGAGCGGAGAAAATCTATGGCATTTTCAATGGCGCCGCTGTTGATGTTTTTCAATTCCGACGAAAAGACGTCATGCCGAATGCCCAGTTCCTTAAGATCAGCCTTTATGTTTTCCATCATATCTAAGACAGCGAATTCTTTAAAAAAAGGCAGCCATTCATCTTTATTTTTTTCTAGAAAGGAGTCGCCGAATTTTTTTTTCAATTTTTCCGCCGTATCCACCAAATATTCTCCCGGGTATGCCCAATCCGGAATTTTGTCTTCTGCTTTTTGAAACAGCTCCAGGTATCTGTGATACAGAGATCTAGCCAGAATTTCCACCTGTTTTCCGGCATCATTTATATAGTATTCTTTGGTGACGTTGTAGCCCATAAACGCCAGCAAGTTTGCCAGAACATCGCCGGAAACGGCACCGCGGGCGTGTCCCGCATGCAGAGGACCGGTCGGGTTCGCCGACACATACTCGATATTTACACGCTGGCCTGCTCCAATGTCGATTTTACCGAAATCTCCGGAGAGCATATGGCGGCAGTGTCTGGTAATGACTCTGTTTGGTATGCGCCAATTAACGAATCCGGGAGATTTTACCTCTACATCCTCAAAATCTTCGTGCGATTCCAAATGCCGGCGTAGTTCGTTGGCAATCACCGGCGGAGGTTTTCCGATTTTTTTGGCTAGAATCATGGCGATGTTCGTTGAAAAATCTCCAAAAGCCACGTCCTTCGGAGGATCGACGGCGACTAGGTCGGCATATTCATTTCCGACAAAATCCTTTATTATATTGCCATAGTAAACAAAGAGAGCGCGTTCCATATCACTATTCCTTAATTATCTATATTCTCGAGTTATCTGTAGGCACTCGCTAGCGATGCTAGCACTAAAACAGAGAATAAACAAATTGAATTAGAATTTGCAATCTAGATTATTTTATTGTTTTGTTAAGGATGCTTTTCTTAGGGATACGACGAATTCTGCAAATTCTCCTTCTAGGGAATCAACGATAATTGTTCCATCATGGTCTGCGGCCACTTCGTTGGCGGTTGATAATCCGAGTCCAGGACCAGTTCCGGCAGGTTTGGTGGTAAAAAATGGATCGAAGATCTTGGGTTTTATTTCTTCGCTTATGCCGGATCCGTTATCTCGTATTTTTATTTCCACAGTCGATTCGGCGTTGACGGTTTCTATGCTTATGCTGGCTTGGGAGATGTCTTCAAATTTGTGAATTACCGAATACATGGCATTGTCCAGTATATTGTATATCATTTTGCTGATTGCTTGGGTGGATACTGGAATCAGAGGGACTGTATTATCAAATTGGGTGTTGATGCGTGGAGGATTGGTGATGCCATTGGTCCTATAGGAAGCCAATAACATGCTGATGGTCTGGGTAATAATTTTATTAATGATGGCCGGATGTTTTTTTCCATCCGAAACGCTCGACTGCGTTAGCATAAATCTCAGGATTTGGTCTGCGTTGCGGCCATATTCGGTTATTTTTTGCACATTTGACTGGAATTTTTTAAGATTTTGCGCCAGATACTCATAGACGGCGGGTTCGATTTTTCCCTTATCGGATTCCACTTTTTCGTCGATTTCGCTGCAGGTTTCGGCGCTCACTTCTGCAAAATTAATCACGAAATGCAGAGGATTTTTCAATTCCTGTGATATGGAGCTCACCAGTACGCCGATGGAGGCCATTTTTTCCTGAGCTGCTATTTGTTTTTGTCCCCGTTCGATTTGGGCGAGGTAGGCGATTTCCTTATCGTAGGCTTCTTTTCGGGCAACGCAATTTGCCAATCGTGCTCGCAGTAGGGTTTGGTTTATGGGTCTGACCATGTAGTCGTCGGCTCCGGCTTCAATGCAGTGGACTATGAGGTCCTGATCGCTATCGCTGGATATTATAATGACCGGAATTTTCGAATAGCTATCGTTTTCCTTCAGCTGTTTTAGAAAATCAAGGGTGCTTTCGCCATTGATGAACATATTGAGGAAGATAACGTCGACGGGGACTTTTTCCAGTACTACGTAGGCGCGGGTTCCGTCGTCGGCGGTAACCACTTCGTATCCGTATATGGATAGGCGTCTTTTCAGGAGTGCGCGTGTGCTTTCGTGACCATCTATCACGAGAATTTTGGCAGGTTTTTGAACGTAGAACATTTCAGCTACTGACTCAGACATTTTTACTGACCTCTTACCTGCATTTATATTACATCTTATGTGGTTAAAAAATATTTTAAAATCATATTTTTACTGTTTTTTAATTTTTTTTGATTATTATAAGAAAAAGACCTGGGTGGCAATAAATTATGAAGAGGCGAAAATGTCTGATAATGATAAAGAAGATAGTAATAGCGGTTCTCCCAACGATACCAATGAAACAGTGGACGCAGTAGCTAAAGCGGATACTCCGGATAACACAGAAAAATCCGAATCTGCCGGCGTTGCGTCGCCTCCGGAAGAAGTTGCCACTCCTCCTGAAACGGCAGCGGAATCTACTCCGGAAGCGGTAGAAACCGCTGCGACTGCGGAATCTACCCCGGAAGCAACAGAGGCAGCTGCGGCAGCTACTTTGCTCGCTCAGCCCATAGAAGAAGATGAAGACGACGATGACGAAAATGAGGACGCCGTAGACACCAGCAACGGAAAAATTGAAGATCACATAATGACACTGATTGCTACGGGACACATGTTCAAAGCTCATGCCATAGCCAAAAAAGCTTTTAACAAAAATCCGAATAATGAGAATCTTGCCCAAGCCTATGCACTGGTGCTGCTTAAAACCGGAGCCGTGGAGGAGTCCCGCAAGCTCATATATCCGATTCTTGGCGTTGCTCCGAAGCTGGATGAAGCCAGTGGAAAAATGCTGATGACCATCGAAGATCTGAGAAACAGCAAATTCCTCCAGAGCGGATTTCCGGAAACCATTGCCGGTCTTGGGCATATTTTTCGGGAATCCTGGAAGTATTCGCATCACTGCAGAGATCTTGAAATATCAAGGGAGTTGTATCTTGCTTCCTTCAAAAGAGACCAGAAGACCAGCACCGGCATAAATGCCGCTTGGCTATCATGGCTGACCGGAGATGATGATCAGGCCAAACAATTATCTGCCAACGTTCTCCGGCTGTTACCTCCGTTCGGTCTTGAGGCGTCGTTTCAGGAACTGATCAATCTTGCCGAAGCGCAATTGCTTCTGGGCCGAGAGGATGACGCCTGTAAACTATACCAAGAAGCCATGAAACAGAGCGAAAACGAAAGTTATATCTCCATTGTGGCAGCCCGACAGCAGCTGTATTTTCTTCGGGAGGCGGGTTTTAAGGTACCCAACCAGGCTCTGGAGATATTAACGCCTCCGACGATTGTCGTGTTTACCGGACATTCTATAGATCATCCGAGCTTTCAGGTTTCGCTGTTTCCTCAGGAAATAGAAGCGGACGTAAAAAGAATTATCATGGATAAGCTTAAGGGCATAAATGCAAAAATAGGCTACAGCTCGGCATCCTGCGGTGCGGATTTAATTTTCATAGAGGCGCTCCAGAGCATTGGCGGAGAAGTCAATATTATTTTGCCATTTGCGATTTCCGACTTTGTCGAAAATAATGTCAGACACGCTGGCCCCCGCTGGGAAAAAAGATTTGAAAAAGCACTTCTTAGCGCTCATTCCGTGAGTTTTGCCTGCGAAGATCGATATTTGGGTCATGACATGCTTTATCGCTTTTCCAACCATGTTATGCAGGGAAGCGCTGTTATGAGAGGCAAATTTCTCACTACGGAGCCACACTTGATGGCCGTTTGGCATTCCAGAACGGATTCCATGCCGGGAGGACCTGCCGATTTCATAGATCGATGGTCCAACATCAGCACACTGCACCTCATCGATTTGGATGAAGTCACCGGAAATTGCGTAACCGAAAAAATCGAGCCTGCTCTAATCAAGATTCAAAGGGGAACCCTTTCTTTCGATCCGTTTATAGCAAAATCTCCGGATCGTGTCATAAAATCCATGATGTTTTCGGACTTGTCCGGCTATAGCAAGCTGCAGGACGAACATATTCCCTCATTTCTAGATTTTCTTAGTAAACTGCAGGCGGCCATGGATAAAATAGGCGTTACTCTGGAGTCGCTGAATACCTGGGGAGACGCCATTTTTGCCGTAGCGGACAGCGCCATCAAAATCGCCGATTTCGGACTGCGCTACTGCGATATTATAGAGAACCTCGGAAGAAAATATCCGGAATTTCCGTTTCCGATCCGGGCGCGCATATCGTTGCATTCTGGCCCGGTGTTTATTGCCGAAGATCCTTTCATAAAGAAAATGAACTTCTACGGTGGTCACATTAACCGAGCGGCCCGTCTGGAGCCGGTTACCACGGTGGGGCAGGTCTACGCCACCCAGCAATTTGTGGCACTCCTGCACGGAGAAACCAACGACGAACAAAATGAATATAACCAAAAAGGACTGAAATACTATGAACGCTATTCCACCGAGTACGTCGGCATGATTTCCTTGGCTAAAAGCTTCGGACAGCAGGAGGTGTACCATTTGCGTTGGAGTTAGCGATCATTCTATAAAATATTTTTCATGCCTATCGCAAAATACTTTTTGTTTTTTTTGTAAATTTAATCAATTTTTAATCTTCAATTGCTATAATGATAATTATTTTGAGTGGAGGGATATGATGAAAAACAAGGTGTTATGTTTGCTGGCGCTACTTTTGTCAGCGATAACATATACGGGAGATACTTTTGCTACTGATGGTGACTATACTATGTCACTCCATTATGCTGCGAATGATGGCTCTCTCGCTGTAGTAAAGTCACTATTAGCTAAAGGAGCAGATGTAAATGCCGTCGCCGATAAGCATACGCCACTTCATTATGCTGCTAGGGGAGGCCATCTTGATGTAGTTAAGGTACTGTTAGCTGAAGGAGCAAAAGTAAACGCCGTCGACAGAAAGTGGGGGAGGACGCCACTTCATTATGCTGCTTGGAATGGCCATCTTGATGTAGTTGAGGCACTGTTAGCTGAAAAAGCAAATGTAAATACCGGCGACCAAAATAGGAGTACGCCTCTTCATTATGCTATTTCGGAAGGCCGTGTTGCCGTAGTTGAGGCACTGTTAGCTAAAGAAGAAGTAAATGTAAACGCCATCAATAGGTGTAATTGTACGCTACTTCATGAGGCTGTTTTGAGAGGCCATCTTGGGATAGTTAAGGCACTGTTAGATAAAAATGCAAATGTAGACGTCGCCGAGCATGCAGGTACGGCACTTTATTATGCTGCTAGAGGAGGCCATCTTGAGATAGTTAAGGCACTGTTAGATAAAAATGCAAATGTAAACGCCGCCACCTCTGACTATTTCGAGAGGCGTACGCCCCTTCATGAGGCAGCTAAGAATGGCAATCTTGCCGTAGTTAATGCACTGTTAGATAAAAGTGCAAATGTAAATGCCATCGACGATAATAACTGTACGCCACTTTATGAGGCTGCTAGCAGAGGCCATGTTGCCGTAGTTGAGGCACTGTTAGCTAGAGAAGGAATAAACGTAAACGCCGCCAATAGGTTTTTTTATACGCCACTTCATGAGGCTGCTAGGGGAGGCCATCTTGAGATAGTTAAGGCACTGTTAGCTAGAGAAGGAATAAACGTAAACGCCGCCGACTCTGGTGAGCGTACGCCACTTCATGAGGCTGCTATGGGAGGCCATCTTGAGATAGTTAAGGCACTGTTAGATAAAAATGCAAATGTAAACGCCGCCACCTCTGACTATTTCGAGAGGCGTACGCCCCTTCATGAGGCAGCTAAGAATGGC